>JAILFH010000090.1 GCA_024697645.1 Prevotella sp. | reverse complement strand
AAATATTACTTCTTACGATTTATAAATTTATTTACCTGAATAATATCAATTTTGTACCTCATTTCACTCTTATGACAATGTAGAACCACCTTAATGTCACAAGTCACAAGTCACAAGTCACAAATTATGCTACAATGTGTCTTTTACTATTATAAATTTTAGCGACGCCAAAATGATAAAAAATTTGCACAGACTTCCGATGAAATGGGCGATTTTTGACGAAAATTAAGAAAAATATTTACACGAATACTTTTCTTTTTTGCTGTTTTTTCGATTGGGAATCATGCAAAAATCAGGTATTTTGGTTTTTATTCGTATGCAGTTTTCTATGAATGAATGAAAAATAGAGGGCAAGTTTCTTCTTTTTTCGTCTTTTTTTTCTTACCTTTGCATCGACTAAACAAGAAAACAATGAAGAAAATCCTATTATTTTTGCTGTTCTCAACTGTATCTTTGGGCATACAGGCACAAGCAAGTGATGATTACGTCTATGGAAAGGGCACTGACACGGAGGAATTGAAGAATATCCAGATGCCTCAATATCCAGGTGGTACGAAAGGTTTGGTGAAATTTCTCAGTCAGACCCTTAAATACCCGAAAAAAGCCCAGGCTCTCAAGGCTGAGGGACGCGTTCTCATGCATTTCGTTCTGAAAAGCGACGCAACCATCACCGATATCTATGCTTCCGATTGCGTGATTACGAGCATCAATCTGAAAAAACTGAATAATCTCTCTGCTGAAGAGCAGCAGAGCATCAGGGAGGAATTGGCGAAAATGTTTGCCAAAGAGGGTTATCGCGTGGTAAGTAAGATGAAAAACTGGCAACCGGGCTATCGCATCGATGAGACAACGGGCGAGAAGACTCCCGTGAATGTATTCTATACTCTCCCCATCACTTTCCGCTTCCCTTGATAGTGGAGAAGTGGTGAGTGACTTCAGCCAAATATCTTGCATTTATCGGTAGGGGAACACTTTTCTCTATACCGAAAACATAAAGGAAAATAGCAGCCTGCTTCCGAAAATGGGAGCGGGCCGTTTTTTTTGTTTGTAGCAAGTAACAATGGGTGCAGGTGGAGGTGTTATGGGCTATCTACGGATAGTTTAATGGGTGCAGATAGCGAAGTAGATGGTTAAAGATTGCGAGTTTAATCGGTGCAGATGGCGGGTGGATGAAGTCAGGGTTCTTCGGTCGAGCAGAGTTGTCGGGTTATTTCGTTAAGCGTGAGGCATTGGTCACGGCGGATGGGAAGTTGCTCGTTGTGGTGTTCCCAGGGAGCGAGGATGAGCAGTTGACCGCGAGCACAGGCTTCCATACGAATGCCACCAGGCTTAGCCAAGTCTGTTAAACCATTTTCCTGTAGGTAGATTAATGGCAGCCCTTCGTCGAAGGCGGCCCGCATCACGGCTTTCTCACCTGGAGAGATAGCAGGCGACACGAGTACGGCTCCTTGTCTGGCGGCAGACAGGAACTGCTGCACTTTCGCCTGGATTTCTTCATTCGTTAGTCTACGAGAGCACTGAACCGGCAGGCGATAGGGGCGTTCGAGTAGGAAGCGGTTGCCAATGGCTGAGAAAGTATAACCTGCAACGGTAATGTTTCGCTGGACACGGAATAGGTCGGGATGCTCGCGTTTCATCAGAAGGCGCCGTGGGTTGTCGGCCAAATAATTCAACCAGGTATTGAGTTGACCTGCACGCAGGAGCAGTTTGTCGTTATAGCCGCGGGCAAAGAGCATGCCGTGCTGGCGGTCCTCGCCTCTTCGGTCCTTGCGGGGTAGGGCCTGTCCGTCCGCAGTCTGTTGTGTTGTCAACGCGACAATCGGTACAGGAGGCAGCCCAAGCACCAACTCACGGTAGTGGCGATTGCAACTCTGTTTGAAGCCTCGAAGCAGCATACCAAGGGGCTTTTCCATCTTTTCCTTGACAAAAAGAATGCCATGAAAGTGGTCGGGCATGGTTTGAAGGGCGATGACTTCTACCTCAGGATGGTGCCTCGTGGCGGCCCACCATTCGTCCTCCACACGCTGCCCCAGTGCCGAGAGTTCTACTAGCGGTTCTTCAGGACTCCCCGCTGGTGCATCGCTTCTCCCCATGACTTGCCCCAGAAGTGGGCGTCGCCCCTCGGTCACCATCGTGATCATGTAGATCTGGCGCCCTGTGTAGTCGTGGCCTACGCAGCGGCGGAGCATGGAAGGCTTCTTCTCTCCGGCAAAGGGCTTCTGTGCTTCATAGGTTTCCTTTTTCATGGTGTGGGTGTGGTTTGTTCTTTTTTGTTGCTTTTTTTTAGTTGCTTTCGGCCTTTTCAGTTGCGTATATTGCGTTGACAACGCAATATACAGGACTTTCTGGTCGAACGCAAAGCCGCAAGACCCAGGGTGAGGGAGTCTTGCGGCCTTGTGCTTTCAGTTGCTATTATCAATAGATGAAGATCTTGTAGTTCTTCACCGAGCCGGGAGCGCCTTGTTCGGCTCGTGGCAGGTATTCCAGAGCACTGATGGTCTGCTCGCTGCCCAGGTCGATTACCATCAGGTGAGGCATCGAGGCTCCGCGAACGGTTTGCCAGTAGGTGCTCTCCTGCAGGTCGTAGACCTTGTCGAGCGTGTGGTTGCCATTCTCCTCCTCAGAGTCGGCATACTTGGCCACCCATGGTTCGCGAGAAAGTCGCTTGCCATCCTGTCCCTGCAGATAGAGTTCGGCGATGGCGCTAATGTCCTTGCCATCCTGATTCGAACCCACTTCAATGGCGAGGTAGCGACCCTTGGCGGCTGCAGGGAACTTCACGGTCTGCCAGCCATTGCCAGCAGCGAAGGAACCAGTAACAACGGGCGTTGCAGAGTTCAGGTCGGGCTTGTCGCCGATGTTGTTGTGCTTGTTCGACTTCTCCAGTTGCAGTTTGTTCAGTTCGGGCTTATCCTGTCCCCAAACCACAGCCTGCTTCGGACCTACTACGTCAAGCACAATAATCTCGTTCTTGCCCTTCTTCAGCCAGCAACCAGGGACGTAGAGTGTCTGCTGCGGACCTATCGACCAGATACGGCCCATAGCGTGACCATTGACATAAACCTGTCCCTTACCCCAAGTCTCGAAGTTCAGGAATGTATCGCCGACCTTCTTCAGATTGAAGTAGCCGCGGTAGTAGCCACGACCACCCATCATCCGGGCATCGTCTCTGAAATGCTCTATATATTCATTGTTTTCCTTGGCAGAAGCACGATTGAAAGCCACGAGAGCCGTTGCGTACTCGTCGTTCACGAAATATTTCTCCCAGTCGTTGAGCGTATAAGTGACATCATGTTTACCAGCCTTGGAACTGATGGTGACATTTCCGACGATGCCTTTAAAGTCCTTGATGGCCCGGCCGAAGTTGATGCGTCCCATTGCCTCGACCACTATCACGAGAGACGAACCGGCTTTGGCCGAAGGGATGGTGAGACTCTTCTCGTTCTTCACACGGTCAATCTTGCCGATATACTTGCCATCGATGAACACCTGGGCAAAGTCGTGGAAGTCGGCTGTAAGTACACCGGGCTCGGAGAGTTCAGGCAACGTGGTATAATAGGCGGCATAACCCCAGCCAAGGTTGTGTGCCTCGAACGTAAGGTCGTCTTGGTTGCCGTCAGTATTCAAGCCGCCATTGGCATACATCAACGGTGCAAACTCCGTCAACTCGAACTTGGGCACGGTGATGATGTCCATCGGGGCCTTGGGCACGGCGGGCAGCTTCTTGTCTGAGTATTTCTGCATCATCTCGCGCAGTTCAAAATATTTCGGTGTGGTGTGACCATATTCGTTGATAGGCGCATCGTAGTCGTAAGAAGTCACATCGGGAGCAAACCCAGGACTATTGGCACCTGCCCAATGGCCAAACGATGTGCCACCGTGAGTCATATATAGAGAGAAACTGATGCCCTTCGAGAGCATCTCGTCCATACCTTCCACCATATCCTTGGCAGGACGCGTCTCATGGCGGGCTCCCCATTTATCGAACCATCCGCTCCAGAACTCCGAGCACATCTTCGGTGCATCGGGGCGGAGTTGACCAAGACGGCGGAACTGCTGGTCGATATTGGCACCCGTTCCGAAGTTCATCGTCCACGTCAGGTCGTCGAGGCCGTTCTTCTCGAAGTTCGACGACCAGTCGCACTGGAAGAGCGACAACTCCTTGCCGTAGATGCCACGTAGGCAGTCGCGGATTTCACTCACGTAAGGTTTGTCTTCACCATACGAGCCATATTCGTTCTCCACCTGCACCATGATGATTGGGCCGCCCTTCTGAATGGTCAGCGGAGCCAGTTGCTCGCCTACCTTCTCCTCGAAGATCTTCACGCGTTCCATGAAATAGGGGTCTTGTTCGCGCAGTTTGATGTCCTTCTTCTTCAGCAGCCACCAAGTCAGACCGCCCATTTCCCACTCAGCACAAACATAGGGTCCTGGGCGCACGATAACGTACATGCCGTTCTTCTGAGCCAGTCGGCAGAACTCGGCCACATCATTGTTGCCGGTGAAGTTGAATTGTCCCTCCTGTTGCTCATGGATGTTCCAGAAGATGTAGATGCAGACAGCATTCATACCCAGCGCCTTGCACATTTTGATGCGGTGCTCCCAGTAAGGACGGGGAATACGAGGGTAATGAACTTCGGCAGCCTTCACAATGAATGGCTCGCCATTGAGCAAGAATGTGCCCTGTCCTACAGTGAATGTTCCCGGTTTCTGAGCCGCCTGAACATTTGCAGGAATAGCCAGCAGCAAGGCTGCAAGCGAAAGTACGGAAATAATTTTCTTCAGTTTCATGTTATAATAGATTTTGATTTTGCCTACAAAGTTACTAAAAATTGAGAACAGAACAAAGCGAAATCATTCTTTTTAAATAAAGTTATCGGAAACACCGCTTCTTTAAAGGTGCTTTATTGTTATCTGCAGGCGTTTTATTTGCTTCCTAATTAATTTAATAATGTATAGCGTACCTAATTAATATATAAGGCGGAGTGGGGAGGCGGCGTGTTAATGAACAATAAATTGTTGGATATGTGATGGGAAATGACTACCTTTGCATTGCAAATAAATCTTCGGAAAGAAGAAAATGGGACTTTGCACAGCAAACAAATTATAAACAAAATAAGGAAACAACAAAATGGAAGACAACAAGAAACCTCAGAATCAGGTTCAGTTGAATCTGAAGCCCGAGATTGCAAGTGGACAGTATTCGAACCTCGCACTGATTACTCATTCACATAGTGATTTCATCCTCGACTTCGCGCGCCAGTTACCTGGTCTGCCCCAGCCCGAGGTTTGCAGCCGCGTGATCATGGCTCCCGAGCATGCCAAGCGTCTGGCTGCAGCCCTGCAGGAGAACATCTACAAGTATGAGCAGAAATTTGGCCGCATCGAATTGGCCGATATGCCCCAGCGCACCATTGCCCCCTTTGGCTCTGGACGCGGTGAGGCCTAAAGAAACTCAGTAGTCTAATCGTTTTTTTTGTAGGCAGACAACTTGTTAGGCAGACTTTCCCCTAGTGGGTAATCGCCTAGGTCGTAGACATAATTGCCTTGCCTATGAGGCTTGTTAGCGAGCAGAATTCATGCTCTGCAAGTTTGCTTAGCGCCCTATTTGTGGGCTTTCTGGCTATGTAGCCGACCTTTGTCCTATCGAGGCGAGTGATGCTTTTTCGGGGGAGAAACTTCGGGTTTTTCGTCCATTTTGAAGGGTTTCACTCGCTTCGATAGGTTGATTTCAAGAAAACCGTGCTGGTAATTTATGTTTTTAATTGTTATTTTTTATTAAATTGCCGACCCGCCTTGAAATTTATTCTATTATTTATGAGGTGTTTGAAAGAAATTTCGTACCTTTGCAGCCCGAAACGCCTTATTGCGTCCTCATTAATCGGACAGGGGGAGTATGGGCTTTCGTAAAAAGTTGAAAATAAACGAAATAAATAAATATATAAATCAAAAAAGTTAAATTATGCCTACTATTTCACAATTAGTAAGAAAAGGCAGAAAGGATCTCGTAGATAAGAGCAAGTCACCCGCTCTGGACTCATGTCCTCAGCGTCGTGGTGTTTGCGTACGTGTCTACACAACGACCCCTAAGAAGCCTAATTCGGCAATGCGTAAAGTTGCCCGTGTTCGTTTGACAAACCAGAAGGAAGTGAACTCCTACATTCCCGGTGAGGGACACAACCTTCAGGAGCACTCTATCGTGCTGGTGCGCGGTGGTCGTGTGAAGGACCTTCCTGGTGTACGTTATCACATCGTTCGTGGTACACTCGATACCGCTGGCGTAGCCAACCGCACCCAGCGTCGTTCGAAGTACGGTGCTAAGCGTCCTAAGCAGAAGAAGTAAAAATCTTCGCCCCGATGGCGTTCGGCGGTTTATAAGTCAAAAAGGCCGAGGAGTTGGTAAGCATGCGTAGGACGCATAACTTCGGAACTCGGATCAGTTGGGAGGAAAACTGAGAAGGCCAGATGAAAACTTTGCGGCTAGAAAGATCATAAGCCGCCGGACGTCATTCCACAAAAAACAAAAGAACTCGACAGAGTACAGAAAAATCAATAATTCGTTTTGCTGGAGAAATGTTAGGAACAGGTTGAGTAAATGTCCGGGAGCGGACGTTGAAGAACAAAGACAACAGCCCCACGCAGAATTTAAATTTTCAAAAACAAAATGAGAAAAGCAAAACCAAAGAAGCGTCTGGTATTGCCAGATCCAGTCTTCAACGACACAAAGGTGTCAAAGTTTGTAAACCATCTGATGTATGATGGAAAGAAGAACATCTCTTACGAGATTTTCTACAGTTCACTAGAAATTGTTAAGGCTAAGATGGCCAAGGAAGAGAAGTCGCCTCTGGAAATCTGGAAGCAGGCCCTCGATAACATTACCCCGCAGGTGGAGGTAAAGAGCCGTCGTATTGGTGGTGCTACCTTCCAGGTGCCTACCGAAATTCGTCCCGACCGTAAGGAGAGCGTTTCGATGAAGAATATGATCAACTTCGCACGCAAGCGTGGTGGTAAGGGTATGGCTGAGAAGCTGGCTGCTGAGATCATGGACGCTTACAATAATCAGGGTGGTGCCTTCAAGCGTAAGGAAGATATGCACCGCATGGCCGAGGCTAACCGCGCATTTGCACATTTCAGATTCTAATATAAGAAGAATTGTCAGGTATTAGCAAGGTAAAAAGATTAGTAAGGTAAATTAAACATTACATAGATAATATTAGAAAATGGCAAATCGCGACTTACATTTGACTCGCAACATTGGCATCATGGCTCACATCGATGCTGGTAAGACAACAACCTCAGAGCGCATTCTGTTCTACACAGGTAAGACCCACAAGATTGGTGAGGTGCACGATGGTGCAGCCACTATGGACTGGATGGCTCAGGAGCAGGAGCGTGGTATCACCATCACTTCTGCTGCAACAACTTGTAACTGGAACTATGATAACAAGCAGTATAAGATCAACCTGATCGACACTCCGGGACACGTCGACTTCACCGCTGAGGTGGAGCGTTCGCTCCGCGTGCTCGATGGCGCTGTGGCAACTTATTCGGCTGCCGACGGCGTTCAGCCCCAGTCAGAAACTGTGTGGCGTCAGGCTGACAAGTACAATGTTCCCCGTATTGGCTACGTGAACAAGATGGACCGTTCGGGTGCTGACTTCTTTGAGACCGTTCAGCAGATGAAGGACATTCTGGGTGCCAATCCCTGCCCCGTACAGATTCCTATCGGTGCTGAGGAGAACTTCAAGGGCGTAGTTGACCTGATCAAGATGAAGGCTATCCTGTGGCACGATGAGACCATGGGTGCTGAATACGACATCGAGGATATCCCCGCTGACCTCGTCGATGAGGCCAACGAGTGGCGTGAGAAGATGATCGAGCAGGCTTCTAACTTCGACGACGACCTTATGGAGAAGTATCTCGAAGGTGAGGAAATCTCAGAGGAGCAGATCATCGCCGCTATCCGCAAGGGTTGCTGCTCAATGGAAATCACTCCTATGGTGCTTGGTTCTTCTTACAAGAATAAGGGTGTTCAGCCTCTTCTCGACTATGTTTGCGCATTCCTGCCTTCTCCCCTCGACACTGAGGCTGTAGTTGGTGAGAATCCCAGCACCGAAGAGGAAGAGAGCCGCAAGCCTAGCGAGGATGAGCCCACATCGGCTCTGGCATTCAAGATTGCTACCGATCCCTACATGGGTCGTCTGGTGTTCTTCCGTGTCTACTCGGGTAAGGTTACTGCCGGATCATATGTATACAATCCCCGTTCTGGTAAGAAGGAGCGCATTAGCCGCCTCTTCCAGATGAACTCAAATAAGGAAATCCCTATGGAGTCGATCGACGCTGGTGATATCGGCGCAGGTGTAGGCTTCAAGGACATCCGCACTGGTGATACTCTCTGCGATGAGGATCATCCCATCGTGCTGGAGTCGATGACATTCCCCGACACCGTGATTTCTATCGCTGTGGAGCCGAAGTCACAGGCTGATATTGCCAAACTCGACAATGGACTTGCCAAACTGGCTGAGGAAGACCCGACATTCACCGTTCGTACCGACGAGCAGAGTGGTCAGACCATTATCTCTGGTATGGGTGAACTTCACCTCGACATCATCATCGATCGTCTGAAGCGCGAGTTCAAGGTAGAGTGCAACCAGGGTAAGCCCCAGGTTAACTACAAGGAGGCCATCACGAAGACCGTTGAGGGCTATCGTGAAGTCTATAAGAAACAGAGCGGTGGTCGTGGTAAGTTCGCCGATATCATCGTGAACGTTGGTCCGAAGGATCCCGACTTCAACGAGGGCGACCTGCAGTTTATCAATGAGGTGAAGGGTGGTAACATTCCTAAGGAGTATATCCCCTCAATCCAGAAGGGCTTCGAGACCGCTATGAAGAACGGTATCCTCGGTGGCTATCCTATGACTGGCCTCAAGGTGACTGTTGTTGATGGTTCGTTCCACCCGGTTGACTCAGACCAACTCTCGTTCGAACTCGCTGCTATCAACGCCTATAGGAACATCTGCCCGAAGGCTGGTCCCGCTTTGATGGAGCCGATCATGAAGGTAGAGGTTGTTACTCCTGAGGAGAACATGGGTGATGTGATTGGTGACCTGAACAAGCGTCGCGGTCAGGTGGAAGGTATGGATGAGGCTCGCTCTGGCGCACGCATCATCAAGGCTATGGTTCCCCTGGCAGAGATGTTCGGCTATGTAACCGCACTACGTACCATCACTTCTGGTCGTGCAACCAGTTCTATGGAGTACGATCATCACGCTCCGCTGAGCAGTTCAATTGCTAAGGCAGTGCTCGAAGAGGTGAAGGGACGTGCAGACCTCGTCTAAAAAAGAGTAATCGAGGGAGCGTTGCTGAGCAAATGACTCTTTAGCAGCCTCCCTTCTTACACATATTAATTATTACAAAATTTAAAATCAAAACAAAATGAGTCAGAAAATTCGTATCAAGCTGAAGAGTTACGACCACAAATTGGTCGACAAGTCAGCCGAGAAGATTGTGAAGGCCGTTAAGGCTACTGGTGCTATTGTCAGCGGTCCAATTCCCCTGCCTACACACAAGCGCATCTTCACTGTAAACCGTAGTACGTTTGTCAACAAGAAGGCCCGCGAGCAGTTCCAGCTTTCGAACTACAAGCGCCTGATCGACATCTACAGCTCAACGGCTAAGACCGTTGATGCCCTGATGAAGCTCGAACTCCCCAGCGGCGTTGAAGTTGAAATCAAGGTATAGTCTGAAGAAGACAAGACGAACAAAAGTAAAAGCAAGAGGATTCACGACAAATGTTGAATCCTCTTGTTTTTTGTATAACTTAGATTCGTTTCCACGAAAGAAATTGGGGCTTGAACCCTATAATATAATAAGGTGAGGACGGTAGACCTATAATAATTGTGAAAACAGATAAAAAACTTTAAAAATTGTTTGTGGGAATGAGGGAATTTTAGTAACTTTGCACCCGCAAAAGGTGAAGATTGCGCTGACTTCGGTTATCAACTCACTGAAAATGAACGCCTTAGCCTCCCAGGGGGAGGATTCGTGGGTGGTTCTGTTTTTGTGTGTATATGCGAACGAAGTGCATGAATTGCCTTGAGAATAGAAACATTTTTTTAAATAACATTATTAATAATTTTAATTGAAATGCCAGGATTAATTGGAAAAAAAATCGGAATGACATCCGTTTTCAGTGCCGACGGTAAGAATGTACCGTGCACTGTTATCGAAGCTGGTCCTTGTGTTGTAACACAGGTCAAGACCGTAGAGAAAGACGGCTACAAGGCTGTGCAACTCGGTTTTGGCGAGGCTAAGGAGAAGCGCACCACAAAACCTATGATGGGCGTATTCAAGAAGGCCGGTACAACACCGAAAAAGCACTTGGCCGAGTTCAAGTTTGACGAGGAGTACAACCTCGGCGACACCATCACTGTTGAACTGTTCGGCGATGCCGAGTTTGTTGACGTGATCGGAACGTCGAAAGGTAAGGGCTTCCAGGGCGTAATGAAGCGTCATGGATTTGGCGGTGTAGGCCAGGCCACTCATGGTCAGGATGACCGCGCTCGTAAGCCGGGTTCTATCGGTGCCTGCTCGTACCCCGCAAAGGTGTTCAAGGGCATGCGCATGGGTGGCCAAATGGGCGGTGACCGCGTCACAACCCAGAATCTGAGAGTGTTAAAGGTGATTCCGGAGCACAATCTGCTTCTCGTGAAGGGTAGCTGCGCCGGATGCAATGGTTCAACTGTTTTAATTCAGAAGTAACATGGAAGTTAGTGTATTGAACATCAACGGTCAGGAGACCGGCAGAAAGGTAACTCTGAACGAGGCTATCTTCGGAATTGAGCCTAATGACCACGTGCTGTATCTGGATGTGAAGCAGTATCTTGCCAATCATCGTCAGGGCACAGCCAAGTCAAAGGAAAGAAGTGAGATTACAGGTTCGACCCGCAAACTGATTCGCCAGAAGGGCGGCGGCGGTGCTCGCCGTGGTGACATCAAGTCGCCTGTGCTGCGTGGTGGTGGCCGTGTATTTGGCCCGACTCCCCGCGACTATAGTTTCAAACTGAACAAGAAGGTGAAGCAACTTGCTCGCCGTTCAGCTCTCTCGTACAAGGCTCAGGAGAACGCAATCATCGTTGTTGAGGACTTCACAATGGACGCTCCCAAGACTAAGGAGTTCGTAACCATTACAAAGAACCTCAAGGTTGATGGAAAGAAGTTCCTTCTCCTTCTGCCTGAAGTAAACAAAAACGTATATTTGTCGGCTCGCAACTTGCAGCGCGCACAGGTTATGACAGCATCTGCTCTGAACACCTATAAGGTTCTGAACGCTGACGTGCTGGTTGTTACCGAGAAGTCGCTGGAGTCTATCGACGGAATCTTAAACAAGTAAAAAAGGAGAATTGAGATATGGCATTTATCATTAAGCCCCTGGTCACTGAGAAGATGACCAAAATCACTGAGAAGCGCGAGAATCGTTTCGGTTTCATCGTGCGTCCGGAGGCTAACAAACTCCAGATTAAGAAAGAGGTCGAAGAGACTTACAATGTTACAGTGGTCGAGGTGAACACGCTCCGCTACTCGGGCAAGCGCTCGCAGCGCTACACTCGTGCAGGCCTTGTGAGAGGTCAGAAGAACGCGTTCAAGAAAGCAGTCGTCACTTTGAAAGATGGCGAGACAATTGATTTTTACAGCAATATTTAATAAGAAATGGCAGTACGTAAATTAAAACCGGTTACTCCGGGACAAAGACACAAGGTTATTGGCACGTTCGAGGATATTACTGCATCCGTGCCAGAGAAGTCTCTCGTT
>JAILFH010000036.1 GCA_024697645.1 Prevotella sp. | reverse complement strand
TAGTCATATTCTTTCGCATCAGCGAAACCCTTTTCTTTCAGCTCAACGATACGAGCCATCAGGGGGTGGTTCAAGTAGAACCCGATCTCAGGATGATCGCTATAATAGTTTGCCATAATTATTTTTCTTTATTTATTAAGCCTTTACATGTTTCATAGAGGCGTATTGCAAAAAATATTGCAACTATTTCATCTACTATTCTACGCCAAATAGGATAATTGTTTCTCAGAGAACAATACATCAGGAAAATTACCGCAATAGCATAGAGAACTATGTAAAGGACTTCTTTTTTCATTACTTCGAGTTCTGCTTATAGTACTTAATCAATTTGGGAACTACTTCCTCAACAGTACCGACAATCACGTAGTCAGCTATCTTGTTGATAGGAGCATCGGGATCGCTGTTGATACTGATGATGATACCTGAGTCCTGCATACCGGCGATATGCTGAATCTGTCCAGAGATACCGCAGGCGATATATACCTTCGGATGAACGGTGACACCCGTCTGACCAATCTGACGATCGTGGTCGAGCCAACCGGCATCCACAGCAGCACGGCTTCCACCGACCTCACCATGAAGTACCTTGGCCAACTGGAACAGCATGTCGAAGTTCTCCTTGCAGCCCATGCCGTAACCACCGGCAACAACGATGGGAGCACCCTTAAGGTTGTGTTTGGCTGCTTGCACGTGGTGGTCGAGCACTTTCACAACAAAGGCTTCTGCGCTGACATACTTCGAAACCTCAGGATAAACCACTTCCTTCTTGCAATCGCCTTCGTAGATAGCCTTCTGCATCACACCTGAGCGGACAGTAGCCATCTGGGGACGATGCTCGGGGTTCACAATCGTTGCAACGATGTTGCCACCGAAAGCAGGACGAATCTGATAGAGCAAATTCTCATAAGTCTTACCAGCCTTCTTATCCTCAAACTCACCAATCTCAAGTTCGGTGCAGTCAGCAGTCAGGCCACTAGTCAGTGATGAACTAACACGGGGACCAAGGTCACGGCCGATTACCGTTGCGCCCATCAGGCAAATCTGTGGTTGCTCCTCCTTGAAGAGGTTCACCATAATGTCGGTGTGGGGAGCAGATGTGTAGGGGAAGAGGCCCTCGCCGTCGAAAACAAACAGTTTGTCAACACCGTAAGGCAGAATCTGATCCTCCACCTTGCCCTTGATGCCAGTTCCGGCTACTACGGCGTGGAGTTCTACATTCAATTGATTGGCCAACTTGCGGCCCTTGGTCAACAGTTCCTGAGAAACCTCCTGAACGGTTGTACCTTCAATCTCGCAATATACAAATACGTTATTCATATCTTAGCCAATAATCTTTTCGTCCAACAATTCCTTAATCATTCCCTCAACGTCAGCATCGCTGCCAGTAAGGGTCTTGCTTTCCTTAGCCTGGAACACAATGTTCTTCACAGCCTTCACTTTCGTAGGTGAGCCTGCCAGACCACACTGATTGGGATCACCGTCAACATCGGCAACACTCCACTGGTTCAGAGTCAACTCTGGGCGCTCTTCGTAAAGATAGTCGTAGGCTGTTCCATCAGCGGGACGTTCCATCGGGCAAGTTGCGCGCTTATATTTCATCACTAACTTGGCGTTCTGCGGGCGGCAGGGAGCAGCGCTTCCATTTACCGTTACCACAACGGGCAGCGGAGCCACTACAGTTTCAACACCACCGTCAATCATGCGCTTCACAGTGGCCTTTCCATCTTCAACGCTCACTTCCTCAGCATAAGTCACTTGGTTCAGACCAAGTTTTTGTGCTACCTGCGGACCTACCTGAGCAGTGTCACCATCAATGGCCTGACGGCCACCAATCACGATGTCGACGTCGCCAATCTTCTTGATGGCTGTAGCCAACGCATAACTTGTGGCTAGTGTGTCGGCACCTGCAAACAAACGGTCGGTAAGCAACCAACCGGTGTCAGCACCGCGATAAAGACCTTGACGAATGATTTCACCTGCACGTGGAGGACCCATCGTGAGAATTCCTACTGTAGAGCCTGGGTGTTGTTCTTTTAATCTTAGAGCCTGTTCCAGGGCGTTCAAATCTTCAGGATTGAAGATGGCGGGTAGGGCAGCGCGATTCACCGTTCCTTCGGCAGTCATCGCATCCTTACCCACGTTTCGGGTGTCTGGCACTTGCTTGGCCAGCACAACAATTTTTAAAGCCATAAATATATTTTTGGTTATAATACTTCTAAAAAGCGCTGCAAAATTACTCAATTTTCGTCTGCTAGCCAAAAAAATGCTTACAAAAATGCACAAATCGTCTTTACTTGTGCACAAATTCGCCTTTTTGTGCAATAAATTCACCTTATATAATATAAAAAGGTGCAATTTGAACGGGTTGTATGCTTTTATTTGGATGCTTGGAAGAAGAAAAATTAGCCGATACTACCTGATGAAAATCGCTGAGATTTCTGGGAGAAATTTAGCATGCGGCTGTATCGGCTAATTTGTTAGTTATTTCCCTAATTAGTTTTTACACTAATCGGGTAAATAGTAGAATTGCGTTCTATTTAGTGCTTGTGCCAATTGGGCTGGTGACGAGTTTGAAGTTCGCTAACCACATCCTCAATGCGAAGTCCTTTGCTGGTGAGCAGCACGATGAGGTGGTAGAACATATCGGAGCACTCGTAGATGAAACGGTCATCGGTGCCGTTGACTGCTTCGATAACTGCTTCAAGAGCCTCTTCACCCACTTTCTGAGCCATGCGGTTGAGTCCGTCGCGGAAAAGGCTGGTGGTGTAACTACCCTCAGGCATTTCCTCGTGGCGTGTCTCGATGAAGTCCTGCAATTCACTGAGGAACTGTAGTGGGTTTGGCTTGTTCTCCTCCCCCCAGCAAGTGTCTGTTCCCTTGTGGCAAGTAGGACCATCGGGAGTTGCCTTTACCAGCAGCGTATCGTTGTCACAATCCACTTGCATGCTTACAAGGTGCAGATAGTTGCCGGATGTCTCGCCCTTTGTCCATAGACATTGGCGACTGCGGCTAAAGAAGGTCACGAGTCCTGTTTCCTGAGTCTTCTCGAGTGCTTCTTGGTTCATGTAGCCCAGCATGAGCACATTCTTTGTTGTTGCATCCTGAATGATGGCAGGAACGAGTCCGCCACATTTTTCGAAATCAATTTTCATATCAAGTTTCTGTTTAAATTCTTACTGAAGTTTCGGTTGTTTGGAATATAAGGGAAGACAAATTGGAACTCTTACCCCCCCCTTAGATTCTTACTTTGATGCCTTCTGCCTGAAGGTATTGCTTGAGTTCGTTGATTGGAATCTCGCCAAAGTGGAACACGCTTGCGGCTAAGGCGGCATCAGCGTGACCAATGGCGAATGCATCGCGGAAATGCTCCTTCGTTCCTGCTCCACCACTGGCAATGATGGGAATCGACAGTTGATCAGCCAATTGGGCCAAAGCCTCGTTGGCAAAACCGCCTTTTGTGCCGTCGTGGTTCATGCTGGTGAACAGAATCTCGCCTGCGCCACGCTCTTGCGCTTCGCGAGCCCAATCGAAGAGATTACGGTCAACAGGTAGTCGACCGCCATTCAGATAGCATTGCCAACCAGTGGTTTCTTCAAATCGCGCATCAATCGCACAGACACACACCTGACTGCCGTATCTGCTGGCAATTTCGTCGATGAGTTGAGGTCGACGCAGTGCAGCACTATTGATACTCACCTTGTCAGCGCCAGCACCAAGCAAACGTTCCACGTCGTCGAGCGAACCAATGCCACCGCCTACAGTGAATGGAATGTTGATTTCTGCTGCTACGCGCCCTACAATTTCGGTGAAGGTCTTTCGTCCCTCATGACTGGCAGTAATGTCGAGATAGACCAGTTCGTCGGCTCCAGCCTGACTATAGGCTTTGCCCAGTTCTACAGGGTCTCCGGCTTCGCGCAGATTGACGAAGCAAGTGCCCTTGACGGTCGTTCCGTCCTTCACGTCGAGGCAAGGGATAATTCTTTTAGCGATGCTCACGATACTATTTCTGTTTATGATTTACAAATTTTTGATGGGAATCTCATCGGAACCCGACCTGAGCATTCCATTTTCCAGTTGGATACGTCCCTCGTAGATGGCTTTGCCGAAGACGACAGCGGGAATGCCCGCTTTCTGCAGTTCGAGGAGGTCTGCCACACACGAAACACCACCGCTTGCTATGAGATGAAGGTCGGGAAAAGCCTCCATGATGTCGCGATAGAGGTCAACAGAAGGACCGCTGAGCATACCGTCGCGGGCAATATCTGTGCAGAGCACGTTGCGGATTCCCGAGTCGTAGTAGTGGCGGATGAAAGGCAGAATATCCTGCTCAGAATCTTCCAGCCAGCCATTAATGCTCAACCGACGCTGTCGGACGTCAGCACCTAAGACAAGACGACTTGCTCCATAGGCCTGAATCCATTTTTCCATCAGTTCGGGCTGAGTGACTGCCACCGAACCTACTGTAACCATTTTGGCGCCACTGCTGAATGCTAATTGCAAGTCTTCGTCGGTCTTCACTCCGCCTCCGAAGTCAACAATCAGACTGGTTTGTGAAGTGATATCACGCAGCGTTTGGGTATTCACGATGTGTCGGGCTTTTGCGCCATCAAGGTCAACGACGTGCAGACGGCTGAACCCCATTGCCTCAAACTGGCGAGCCATACTGACGGGATCGGCAGAATATACTTTCTTCTGCTGATAGTCGCCCTTGGTCAGACGAACGCATTGTCCATTGATGATGTCGATTGCGGGAATGAGTTCCATATTTGCTGAATGAATGGTTTTGGAGTTTCTTTTGCAATGGGGAGGAGACGAATTTGTTGGTGAATGATTTGTTTCTTGAGAAGCATTCATTTTATATAATTCTCAGTCTTCCCTTGTCTTTCTCAATCTTCTATGATTTCTTTTTAGAGATTAAGGAAGTTCCGAAGGATTTGTTCTCCCACGTCGCCACTCTTCTCCGGATGGAACTGAGTGGCATAGAAGTTGTCGCGATGAAGAGCGGCGCTATAGTCGAGAATATGGTGACTCTGGGCAATCGTCTCCTCGCAAAGCGGACAATAGTAACTGTGGACAAAGTAGGCGTATGGGTCACGACTGTTAACAGTAACTCCGTCTGTCTTTGCTGTATGATCTTCATCAGGCACGAGCCCCTTGAACAGCGGTGTCTTCAGATTGGTGAGCGTGTTCCATCCCATCACGGGTACTTTATCTTCCTTTCGCTCGGGTCGGAATCGGCGAACATCAACATCGAAAATGCCCATGCATTCAGTGTCTCCTTCTTCGGAGTGACGACAAAGCAATTGCTGGCCAATGCAGACGCCTAAGACAGGTTGCTGTAATGAACGAATCACTTCTACCAACCCGTGCTCGCGCAGATACGCCATTGCCGTCGAAGCCTCACCTTGACCTGGGAATATCACGCGGTCGGCATTACGCAGCAGATTGGCATCATCAGTATAGATAGGCTCTACACCGAGTCGCTTTACGGCATTGATGACCGACCGGATATTACCGGCGTTATATTTCACAATGGCTATATTCATAATTTCCTCAGTGCGGCGATGAGTGCAGTGTTCTCGTTTTTGGTTCCAATAGTGACACGCAGACAGTTTTGACAGAGTTGTATGCGAGTGCGGTTGCGCACGATGATGCCTTCATTGACCAGATAGTCGTAGATGGCTTGTGCATCGGTCATTCGTGCCAGGAAGAAATTGGCATCGGTCGGATAGACTTCCTTACAGCAAGGCAGTTCGGTGAATGCTTTCATCACCACAGTACGTTCCTGCAGCAGCAACTTTACCCATTTCTCCACATCGTATACGTTGCTGATGGCTTCCTTGGCGTGCTGCTGGGTCAGGAGGTTCACGTTGTAGGGATATTTCACCTTGTTAAAGATGTCGATGACTTCCCTATGGGCAAAAGCCATTCCCAGACGAATTGCCGCACAGCCCCACGCCTTGCTGAATGTGTTCAGCACGATGAGGTTCGGGAATTGCAACAATTCCTTGCGCATTGATTCCTGATAGGCAAAGTCCTCGTAAGCTTCGTCGATGATGACCATTCCGTCGAATTGCTCTACTACGGCAATCATCTCATCGCGGTTCATACTGTTACCCGTCGGATTGTTCGGACTGCAAATCCAGATGGCTTTCGTATTTTTGTCGCAAGCATTCAGTAGTTTCTCTGCAGAGAGTTGAAAATGCTCATCGAGTAACACGGGGCGATATTCAACGTCGTTGATGTCGGCGCAAACCTTATACATGCCGTAGGTGGGTTCAATAGCCACTACGTTGTCGATACCCGGACGAGTAAAGCAACGATAGACCAGATCAATGGCTTCGTCGCTGCCGTTGCCCAGAAAAATACACTTTGCAGGAATACCCTTAATCCGCGAAATATCGTTCTTCAGTTCGCGCTGTAATGGGTCGGGGTAGCGGTTGAAAGGCTGGTTGTAAGGATTTTCATTCGCATCGAGAAACACTTCTGCGCCGCCAGTGAACTCGCTTCGTGCACTGCTATAGGGAGCAAGGTCTCTGATGTTGGGTCTGACCAGTTCTGACAATGATCGCATATATTCTTGAATGTTTTATTTGATTATCAATTCATTTAAATTTCTTTCTCAACTTTTGTCAAGATAGCGAGGGAGCAAGTGAAACCCAGAATTACTTCCTGTTTCGTCTCACGCTCATTGCATTTCGATGGGCTTCGAGTTGCTCGGCTTCCGCCATGAGTTCAACGGCTTCTCCAATACTATTGATTCCTTCTTCGCTGATGTGCTGGAAGGTAATCTTGCGGCAGAAACTATCCATGTTTACGCCACTATAGGCAGTAGCATAGCCGTGAGTGGGAAGAGTGTGGTTGGTGCCGCTTGCATAGTCGCCGGCACTCTCGCAGGCATAGGGACCGAGGAACACGCTTCCGGCGTTCACCACCTTTTCAGCCAGTTGCTCATAGTCCTGCGTCTGTAGGATAAGGTGCTCTGGTGCGTATTGATTTGCAATGCTGATGGCTTCGGTGGTCGAATTGACCAAAACAAAACAACTGTTGTCGAGCGACTGTCTTGCAAAAGCCAGTCGGGGCAGTTGTTGCAGTTGTCTTTCCACTTCCTGCTCCACTTCCTGAAGCATCTGCTCCGAGGTGGTGATGAAGAGTACCTGCGAGTCGCTTCCGTGTTCGGCTTGTGAAAGCAGATCGGCAGCCACGAATACCGGATTGGCGTCAGCATCGGCTATGACACAGACCTCCGAAGGACCAGCAGGCATGTCGATAGCCACTTCGCTAAGGCTTACCTGTTGTTTGGCAGCCATCACGAAACGATTACCCGGGCCGAAAATCTTGCTCACCTTGGGTACAGACTCCGTTCCGTAGGCCATAGCGCCAATTGCCTGAACGCCACCTGCCTTGAAAATCTTACTCACTCCTGCTTGACGTGCTGCCACAAGAATGGCAGGGTGAACCTTGCCGCTGGGTGAGGGAGGAGTACAGAGGACAATCTCCTTACAGCCTGCCAGACAAGCGGGCGTAGCGAGCATCAGTACCGTGCTGAACAACGGAGCAGTACCGCCTGGGATATAGAGTCCGACCTTTTCAATAGCAACGCTCTTCTGCCAGCAGACAACTCCCGGACATGTCTCAACATGGGGCGTATCATGCAGTTGGGCAGCATGAAATCGGCTGATGTTCCCATGTGCCAACGCGATTGCGGCTTTCAGTTCGGGTGTCACCAGTTGTTCTGCCTCTGCCATTTCCTCCTCACTCACTAAGAGAGAGTTGAGTCGAGCGTGGTCAAACTGTTCCTCGAGGGCGATGACGGCCTTGTCGCCATCGTCTTTGACGCGTTGCAGTATGTCGCTGACGGTCTTGCTGAGTTGGCTGAGGTCCACCACAGGTCGCTGCACAATTTCCTGCAGTTGCTGCTCGTTCGGATTCCTGAATATTTTCATCTTGCAGTTTCTTTCTTTAGCCTCGTTTTCGGATTATTGAATCTGATGATTCCTTTATGGAATCGTTTTCGAACTTCCGAAAATAATACCATTTCTTATAGAATCATTTTCTCGATAGGTGTCACGAGAATGCCCTGTGCGCCGAGTTCTTTCAGTTGGCCAATGATGTCCCAGAAACATTTCTGGTCGAGTACGGTGTGAACACAACACCAATCTTCGTCGGCCAAAGGAATGATGGTCGGGCTCTTCAGTCCGGGCAGCACACCGAGCACTGCCTTCAACTGATTGCGTGGCACATTCATGCGTACATATTTCTTATCCTCAGCCTGGCGTACGGCCTCCAGTCTGAACAACAACTGCTGCAGCACTTGCTTATTCTCTTCTGACAACTCGCGGTTGGCAATGAGCAGAGCCTCACTCTCCATAACCACTTCTACCTCCTTTAAATTGTTACTTACCAGTGTGGAACCACTGCTGACAATGTCGAAGATAGCATCAGCGAGTCCGATGCCCGGTGCGATTTCAACGCTACCTGCAATCTTGTGGATATGGGCGTGAATACCCTTCTCAGCGAGGAATTTCTGCAGAATCACGGGATAGGATGTAGCAATTTTCTTGCCCTCAAACCACTGTAGACCTTCATAGTCGGTCTTCTTGGGGATAGCGAGCGACAAGCGGCAGCGACTGAATCCCAGTCGCATCGCAACATCGGCTTCAGCCTGTTGTTCCATGAATTCATTCTCACCTACGATGCCCAGGTCTGCCGTTCCGTCAGCAACGCTCTGAGGAATGTCATCGTCGCGCAAATAGAGCACTTCCAAAGGGAAGTTTCTGCTCTTCACTAAGAGTGTTCTGCGGATACTGTCTAGTTTAATGTCGGCCTCAGTGAGCAAGTCCATTGTCTGCTCGTGGAGTCGGCCTTTTGATTGTATTGCTATTCTGATCATAAGTATTTCTTTCTTTATTGTAAAAAATCGCCTTGACAGATTCACCAGATTCTTCCGGACTACTTTGGCAAGGGCTTGTTATTCTGTTTTTATAATACGCCTTTCGATGAAGGCAGTTCGTAGTTGTAGATATCGCGGCGAACGGCCATTTTCAGGCTACGTGCCAGTGCTTTGAAGATTCCCTCAATCTTGTGATGCTCGTTCTCACCTTCAGCCTGTATATAAAGGTTCATGCGCGCGGAATCGCTCAGACTCTTGAAGAAATGATGGAACATCTCTGTAGGTACATCTCCGACATACTCACGATGGAACTCCGTATTCCAAACGAGCCAGGGGCGTCCGCCGAAGTCGAGTGCTACGGTTGCGAGGCAATCGTCCATCGGTAATGTGAATCCATAACGCTCAATGCCGCGCTTGCTGCCCAGAGCCTTCAGCAGACATTCGCCCAGTGCAAGGGCTGTGTCCTCGATTGTATGATGCTCATCCACATGCAAATCACCCTTACAATGTACGGTTAGGTTGATGCCTCCATGACGACCAATCTGTTCAAGCATATGGTCGAAGAATCCGAGGCCCGTCTGAATGTCGCAGTTTCCGGCACCGTCAAGTTCCACGCTCACGTAGATGTCGGTCTCCTTCGTCGTGCGTCTTACTTCTGCCTTTCGTTCACCAGCAAACAGCAGTTCGGCGATTTTCTTCCAGGTCAGTCCGTTCTGGCCAAGGATAAGCGACTGGCAGCCCATGTTGCGTGCCAACTGAGCATCGGTTTCGCGGTCGCCAATCACATAACTTCCCGCCAGGTCGTATTCGTCGGAATGCATGTATTTCTTCACCATTCCCGTTCCAGGCTTGCGAGTCGGGGCATTGTCCTCAGGGAAATGTCGGTCGATGAGTTGCTCGCTAAAAACGATACCCTCACCCTTTAGCGTCTCGATGATGAAATTGTGAACAGGCCAGAACGTATCTTCAGGGAACGAAGTCGTCCCCAGACCGTCCTGATTGCTCACCATCACAAGTTCGAAGTCCGTATGCTGGCACACGAACGACAGGCTGCTTATCATGCCTTCGACGAACTTCAGTTTTCCAAAGTCGTCAATCTGCTCGTCGGCAGGCTCTTCTATAAGCGTGCCGTCGCGGTCGATAAACAATAATCTCTTCATGTAATAATTTTGCTCGTTTATCCTGTTTCAAGTTGCAAAATTACACTTTTTCCTTGGGTTATCCAAAAGATTCATAGAAAAATGCACTTTCAGAGAATAAATAGCACGAAAAAGTAACGTGTTTCGAAGAAAATTCGTACTTTTGCATCGCATTTTGTAAAAGATAACAACAGATTTTTGTAACAGACTATATCAAATTTCAAACTCAGAATATGAAGAAAATTAGAGCCGCCGTAGTGGGTTACGGCAACATCGGACGCTTCACTGTAGAGGCCCTTGAGGCTGCGCCCGATTTTGAGATTGCAGGCGTTGTGCGCCGTCAGGGTGCTGAGAACAAACCACTCGAACTCACTCCTTACGAGGTTGTGAGCGATATTCGCGAACTGAAGGATGTGCAGGTGGCTATCCTCTGTACGCCCACTCGTTCTTGCGAGGAATATGCACGTGCCATTGTTCCCCTGGGCATTAATACCGTTGACTCATTCGATATTCACACAAACATTCGTGGCTATCGTGAGCGCCAGATGGAAATCAATAAGCAGACCGGTACTGTTTCAGTGATTGCTGCTGGATGGGATCCGGGATCAGATAGCGTCGTCCGCACCTTGATGCAGAGTCTTGCTCCGAAGGGACTGAGTTACACCAATTTCGGCCCGGGAATGTCGATGGGTCATAGTGTTTGCGTCCGTTCGAAGGAGGGTGTTAAGAATGCTCTTTCAGTGACTATTCCCCTTGGTGAAGGCATTCACCGCCGTATGGTTTATGTTGAACTGGAGCCGGGTGTGCAACTTGCCGATGTAGAGAAGGCCATCAAGGCTGACCCGTATTTCGCCAGCGACGAGACTCACGTGTTCCAAGTAGAGAGCGTCGATGACGTGCGCGACATGGGTCATGGTGTTAATCTCGTTCGCAAGGGTGTAAGCGGTAAGACGCAGAACCAGCGCTTCGAGTTCAATATGCAGATTAACAACCCTGCCCTGACTGCTCAGGTTCTTGTCAATGTGGCACGTGCCTCCATGCGTCAGCAGCCCGGTTGCTACACGATGATTGAACTTCCCGTTATCGATCTGCTCCCCGGCGAAAGAGCCGACCTCATCGAGCATCTCGTCTAATCGGGATTTCCTGATAGTCTTAGGAGAGCGGGAGACATAGGGTCAGCCACTTGTCCTCCCGCCCTTCTTATTTTTGTCAGGACATCACTCGAGCCTGACGAAATCTTACTGAACCTTTGAACCCTTGATCTTTTGAACTTTTACAATTTATAACTGAAATCAATCTATGCGCCATTCTATCATGCTGAAATACATTTGTTCTTTTGCTCTAATCTTGTTGCTGTCGCCTTTCCAAGCAATAGCCCAGACTGGTTTTGATGACCTTCCCGATCCGACGCAGCCCCCGCAGGGCGTGGAGGATGTGAACAAGGTGGTTGACAATACGCCTGACTCTATTGCGAAGGCATTAATGTCGCGTCCTGCGCCCGGCACCACTCGACAAGGGAATCATCCCGTGCTCTTTCTGATTGGAAACAGCACGATGCGCAACGGTACGCGTGGTGATGGCGCGAATGGTCAGTGGGGCTGGGGATTCTATGCTTCCAACTTCTTTGACGCCCGTAAGATATCGGTAGAGAATCAGGCACTTGGTGGAATGTCTACCCGTACGTTCTATACCGACCTTTGGCCAGCCGTTCGTGATGCATTGCAGCCAGGAGACTATGTGCTCGTCAGCATTGGTCATAACGATGGTGGGGAATTCTTCGACGCCCGACGTGCTCGTGCCGTAATTCCTGGAAATGATCCCGACACGCTGATAGTAGGTTTCAACAACCGCACTCATCGGCAAGATACAGTTTATTCCTATGGTTACTACATTCGCCATTATGTCAGCGAGATTCGTGCTCGTGGGGCTCAGCCCATCCTGATGTCGCTTACGCCTCGTGATGCTTTTGAGAATGGAAAGGTAGTCCGCAAACCTCAGTCGGAATGGCTCGCTGAACTTTCTAAGGAACTCGATGTGCCGTATGTAGACCTCAATGAATTGTCGGCTGCAAAACTCGACAGTTACAGCCACTGGAAAGAGCAGTATCACTTCTTCGGTGATAAGATTCACACATCCCATTATGGGGCAACGATGAATGCTCGTTCGGCAGCAGAGGGACTTATGGCTTGTCAGCATCCTGCCCTTGACGCATTGAAGGCAATGATGATCAATGTCGTACCTGATACCTGGAAAGTTGACCGCTCACAAGGTCGTCCTGCAGTGTTCTTTACAGGCGATTCTACGGTGAAGAATGCCGATTCCGATGACAATGGTATGTGGGGCTGGGCTGCCTTGGCTTCAGAAGTTTTCGACGAGTCGAAGATTAATCTCGTCAATGCCGCACGTGCGGGCCGTTCGACTCGTTCGTTTATTCGTGAGGGACTTTGGGACAAGGTCTATAACTCCTTGCAGCCCAGTGACTACGTGCTGATAGAGTTTGGCCACAACGATATCTGTTCGATTACTGACCCAAAGGAGCGCGGAGTTATACCCGGAACTCGCGACACTTGTCACGTCTATCGTATGGAAAAGGATGGGCGCTATGAGGTGGTCTATTCTTTCGGTTGGTATCTGCGCAAGATGATTGATGACACTCGCGAGCGTGGAGCAACGCCCATTCTCGTTTCGCTTACTCCCCGCAATGAGTGGCCTACGGGTCGCATTGAGCGTCGAAATGATTCATATGGCAAATGGTATCAGGAGGTAATTGATGCTACTGGTGTTGCCTTCCTTGATTTGCATAATCTGTCGGCTGACGAACTCGATAAGAAGTTCGCCGTGCGCCGCTTACCGAAAAACAAGGAGAAGGCTAAGGCTCGCATCGCGAAAATCAAAGAACGTGCAGGATATTATTTCAAGAAGGACCACACTCACGCTTCAAAGGCTGGTGCCCTTCTCAATGCTGAGAGCGTAGCCCGAGGATTGCGAGCAATCTCATCACCTCTTGCCGACTATCTGCGCTAATCTTTTTCCAACAGTTTCGATGCTGTTCTCGCAGTATTTGGAGTATGTAAAGCAGTCCTTTCGACCATAGAAAAGCATGCTTTCTAACATCGAAAGTCATCCTTTCGACCATAGAGAGACCTGCTTTATATAGGTGTAACGACCTGCTTTATATAGGTATAAAGTTATGTTCTGTATAGGATAGAGACATGCTTTTATAGCAATTTAAAGAAATTTGCGAAAAGACCTACCCACCTACCATAACCCCTCGCAAATGCCGATGAATAAAGGGCTGAGGCTATGGTAGGTGTTTGTTAGAGACCTACCATACTCCTACCATACACCTACCATAGTACAATAATCCTAACCAATTTCTCATATCCGTTTTGTTCTCATCGCAATCCATTTTGGAAACCTGATGAAAAGGCTATCTTGGCGATTTTTCCAATAGAAATAAGATTTCGATATTGAGATTTTATGGTAGGTCTATGGTAGGTGTTGCAACAAGACCTACCATGTCTCAAACCCTTTCTGGCAGGGCGTTTGCGAGGGGTCATGGTAGGTGGGTAGGTCTTTTCTTTCTAACAAAGAATTGTTAGGAAATTGTTTTTCTTTGTTATTTCTTTCGGAAGATGAGATTTATTTGAGAAAAAACTCGTATATTTGCAAACGAGGACTGAAAAATGATTGATAGACAAACTGTAGAGAAAATTAAGGACGCCGCCCAGATTGTTGAGGTGGTGAGTGAGTTCGTCACACTGCGAAAGAGTGGTGCGAACTATAAAGGCCTGTGCCCGTTCCACAATGAGAAAACTCCTTCGTTTATCGTGACGCCATCGCGAAACACTTGCCATTGTTTTGGTTGTGGCAAGGGAGGCAATCCCATTTCGTTCATCATGGAGCACGAGCAGATGACTTATCCAGAGGCGCTGCGCTGGTTGGCGAATAAGTACCATATAGAAATTCAGGAGCGTGAGTTGACCGACGAGGAGAAACGCGAACAAAGCGAGCGCGAGTCGATGTTCATCGTAAATGAGTTTGCGCTGAAGTATTTCGAGGATACACTGCACAATCATCCTGACGGTGTTGCTATTGGTATGCAGTATTTCAGGCAGCGTGGTATTCGCGATGATATCATCAGGAAATTCCAGTTGGGTTTTTCTTTGAATGACCGCTTCGCTTTCGGGCGTGCTGCCTTGCAGAAGGGTTATAAGGAGCAGTTCATCACGAAGGTTGGAATCTGCTATAAGAATGATCGCGGAGACCTAATCGACCGTTATGCAGGTCGTGTGATATTCCCCTGGATTGGCGTTAGTGGCAAGGTGGTCGGTTTCGGTGGGCGTAAACTCGACGCGGCCACGAAAGGTGTGCAGCAGAAATACGTGAACTCGCCCGACTCGGAAATCTACCACAAGGACCGTGAACTCTATGGCATCTATCAGGCTAAGCGCGCTATTGCGAAGGAAGACTGCGTCTATATGGTGGAGGGTTACACGGATGTGATTGCAATGCACCAGGCAGGCGTAGAGAATGTGGTTGCTAACTCAGGAACTGCGCTCTCTAACCATCAGATAAATATTCTGCACCGTTTCACGTCGAACATCGTGTTGCTCTACGATGGTGATGCTGCCGGTATTCATGCTGCGATGAGAGGAACGGATATGCTGCTGGCAGAGGGTATGAACCTGAAGGTTCTGCTGTTGCCCGACGGCGACGATCCTGACTCGTTTGCACGTAAACATACGGCAAGTGACTTCCGTAAGTACATTGAGGAACACCAGAAGGATTTCATTCAGTTCAAGACCGACCTGTTGTTGCGAAATGAGACTGATCCGTTGAAGCGCGCTGATGCTATCAACAGCATAATTAAGAGCATATCGATGGTTGTGAATCCGATTCTGCGTGACACTTATCTGCACGATTGTGTGCAACGCATCGGAATAGCAGAACGAACGCTGATAGCCCAGATGAACAAGTTCATTCGTGAACGAAAGAATGGTCCTGCAACTGGTGGAGAGGAGCAAGGACAGGTGGTACAGCCTGCACCAGTGAGAACTGAGGTGAGACTTGCTGTCGCAGAGCAGGATGATGCCAAAGGTCAACAGCCCTCGCCCGTGGAGCAGATGATCATACAACTTGTGATTCGTTATGGCGACAAGGTGGTGTTCGAGAATTTGGAAGGTGAAGACGGCAATACCTATAACCTGACTCTGGCTCAGTTCATCAGTTACAATCTTGGCACTGACGGGCTGGCGCTTAGCAGTGACATCTATAATCAGATACTGGCGGAAGCAGTGGCACATAGTGGTGAACCAGATTTCAAGGCAGAACAATACTTCATCAATCACGATGATATCAACATAAGCCGTCTGGCAACGGATATGACCAGCGAAAGGTTCCACTTGGCAGATAGCCAGCAGCCTCGCAACGATGCGGAAGCACTTCGGCAGCGAGCATTGCATTTAGTATTGGACTTCCGCATGGATTATCTGGAGCGCAGGCTGAAGGATATTCGTCGTGAAATCTCTGAGGTCGGAAGCGATGTGCAGCGTATGCGTGAATTGATGAATGAGTTCAAGGATACATCGGAACTGCGCAACTCGCTTGCCCGAAAACTTGGTAGTAACATAATTCTATAGACACAAAAACAGGCGCATGCAATACTTGCACTGGACATTCCTGCTCATCTATGGTCTGCTGGTCGTAGGAACCATGGTGACGATACTGATGGACAACCGTCAGCCAGCAAAGGCTATGGCGTGGATTCTGGTGCTTACGTTTATGCCTGTAGTGGGGCTTATCCTCTATATCTTCTTTGGCCAGAACATACGTAAGGAGCGACTGATAACACAGCAAAGTCTTGACCTTCTGACAAAGCGTTCCATGAATGAGTTTGCGGAGCAAAAGGACCTGACGCTGCCGGAGGAGCATCGTAGCCTAATCAGTCTGTTCATCAATCAGAGTCTGGCGTTGCCATTCAAGGACAATTGTGTTGAAATCTACACTACTGGGCACGATTATTTTTTGGCTTTGCTGAAGGCGATAGGCGAGGCGCAGCATCATATTCACATTGATACATATATCATTGAAGACGACCCGTTGGGAAGGCTGGTGAGCGATGCGCTCATCGACCGTGCCCGTGAGGGAATAGAGGTGAGGCTAATCTATGACGATGTGGGTTGCTGGCGAGTGAGTTCGTCCTTCTTCGAACGTATGCGCGAGGCGGGCATCGAAGTGAGGGGATTTATGCCTGTGCATTTCCCTGCCTTCACGAGTAAGATAAACTATCGTAACCACCGCAAGTTAGTGGTCATTGATGGTAGGGAGGCGTTTGTTGGCGGTATGAATATTGCCATGCGCTATGTGAAGGGAACGACGAAGAAGAAAAAGGGAAAGAAAGAGCACACACCTTGGCGCGATACACAGTTGTGTGTTGTGGGTGGGGCTGTCTATGGCGTTCAGCGTGCGTTCCTGATTGACTGGTATTTCGTCGATAGAACGCTTATTAGCGGGGAGAAATACTATATTCCCACGATGGAAGTTGTGCAGAATGACTGTATTGCCCAGATGGTGACGAGTAGTCCTACGTCTCCCTGGCCTGACATCATGCAGGGCTATGTGCGCATCTTGCTGGAAGCGCGGCAGTATGTCTATATGGAAACACCTTACTTCCTGCCTACGGAGCCGATTCTCTTTGCGATGCGCACGGCGGCTCTGGCTGGTGTGGATGTGCGATTGATGATTCCGCGCCACGTAGACTCTAAACTGGTTGAGTGGGCTTCGCGTTCGTATGTGATGGAAACGCTGGAGGCAGGGGTGAAAGTGCTCATCTACAAGGCAGGATTCAATCATTCCAAGTTGCTCGTCAGTGACGATTCGCTCTGCACATGTGGATCTACGAATATCGACTTCCGCTCGTTCGAGAATAATTTTGAGTCGAATATGTTTTTTTACGACCGCGATTTGGCATTGCGCATGAAACAAGTGTTCCTCGAAGACGAGCAGCAATGCATCAGTGTTGATGAACTTAATGAGAATGTGCGTAGTCCGTTCCTGCTTCGTCTTTGGGAATCGGTCATCAGACTATTGGCACCACTGCTTTAACTTTTCAAGCAGATTGAAAAGAGTTGAGAAAAGCCGTGAAGGATAAAGTAGCCTTCGGCTTTTGTAGAAATTTGTAAGTTTGTTTTCTTTTGAAAGAACCTCTCTGTTTTATGGAACGAAGATAGAGAAGTTGACGCTGCCGTAAGCACGATGCTCACGGAAGTGTGGGTGTTGGGAAAAATCGTTCTGCTTACCGTGTTCGAAGACGAAGACACCTTCGGGTGCGAGAAGGTCGTGCTCAAAGATAAGGTCGGGGATAGTAGGCAGATTCGGTAACTGATAAGGTGGATCGGCAAAGATGAAGTCGAACTGTCGATGGCAAGATTTCAGGAATCGGAAAACATCACCACGAATGAGCGAGTGGTTGTTGTCGTTGAGTTTTCGGACGCATTCACCGATAAAGCGGGCATGATCGCGGTCGGCTTCCACACTGACGACAGGCTGACAGCCGCGTGAGAGCATTTCAAGCGAAATGCTACCCGTGCCAGCAAACAAATCGAGGGCTGCAACATCTTCGAAATCAATATAGCCTCCGAGAACATTGAAGATGTTTTCCTTGGCAAAGTCGGTAGTGGGACGAGCCTTGAAGGTGCGGGGAACTTCAAAACGGCGACCTTTATATTTTCCTGTGATGATTCGCATAAATGTAGTATAGAAAGAACGTTGTCAACCTTTCACGAAGAGTACCATCAGGTCGAAGGGAATTCCTTTGATCAGGGTGACAGGAGCACGATTGAACTCTGCCGACGGATTAATGACATAAGCCTTGCCAAGATAGC
This sequence comes from Prevotella sp., assembly GCA_024697645.1. Classification (GTDB taxonomy): domain Bacteria; phylum Bacteroidota; class Bacteroidia; order Bacteroidales; family Bacteroidaceae; genus Prevotella. The sequence continues at coordinate 48,241 of JAILFH010000036.1, read as the reverse complement.
GGCGCAGTGCTTCAAGGGTCCACTCTCTGTTTTGCCGAACATCGGCCGTGTCGGGTTGTTGCTGGTCATAGACTAGATAGAGTTCGTCGGTTTGAGCATCATAGCCCAGTTGCTTCCACACATGGAGAATGTAATAGACTGAATCTCGCGAGTAGGAAGCGTCGAAAGCATTGCTGAAGCGGAATCGATTCTTGTCGAAACTGAAAACATCGACCTTTCCATCGTGGAAATAGCAATAGAGTTTGCGACGGTTGCCCGTGTAACTACGGCTAAGCATGTGGTTCCAGGCAGGTTCCATCACATGGGCATAGCGAACATCGCTGAAATGGTCGCCAACAACCAGTTTCAAGTCGCGGTTGATAGGGTAGAGCACGACTGCATTCAAATGGGGTAGCACCTGATGGAGCACCTCGCAGTTCTCATAGCCGCTAATAGCGTGATGATAAAGCAAATCGGCCTTCTCTTCGTCGAACTCCTTGAGAGGAACGAGCATCGTTGGAGTATCGATGATGAGCAGTGCGTGGTCGTAGCCGCGGTTGAGCAACTCGCTATGCTTGAAGGCTTCGCGCATGTTTGCAGCAATAGAGATGCCGCTCTTGACGATGCAAGGCTCATAGATTACCTGGTTGACGGCGTGAGGATCGGCAACGGCGAAAGCCAGCGACTGTTGGCTCACTCGAATGTTCAATCGGTTGTTGAGGTTGATGTTCATTTCTTTTGGCTATTTTGACAAAATGCTTATCACGCACAGCGTTGCCAGCACAATGGCACAGAGTGCAAGTAGCAAATTATGACTAATTTTTCGCTTCATTCTGACTTTTTTTGATTACCTTTGTGGGTGCGTAACCGTTTTGCTCGCCGCAAAGTTACGAAAAATCGGGCGCAGAACAAAGAATTTCATCTAAAATATTCACATTTCCTGTCAACAGGCCAGTTGAAAACAAATGACGATAGAAGAATTTATCCTGCAAGTGGAACATGAACTGGGTATGACGCCCACGGCTGAACAGCATCAGGCGGTGGATTGCTTTGCCCATTTCCTGAGCGACCGCAACGATCAGTCGCTGATGATTCTGCGTGGTTCGGCAGGAACGGGAAAAACGACACTCGCCAGCGCGATGGTGAGGACGCTGAAGCGATATGGGCAGAAGACCGTATTGCTGGCACCTACTGGTAGGGCTGCGAAGGTTTTCTCGATGAACAGCGGCCAGCAGGCATTTACCATCCATCGTCGCATCTATAGACAAAAGTCGCTCGACGGTGGGTTTGGATTAGGTTTCAACTCTGCTCGCGATACGCTCTTCTTAGTGGATGAGGCCTCAATGATTAGTGGCGACTCAGTGTCTCCGTTTGTGGATGGTGGCTTCTCGGCAGGCAGTCTGCTCGACAATCTTGTGAGTTATGTCTATGGTGAGACTGACTTGTCGCAGACCGAAGGTGCTCGCGGTCGAGGTTGCCGGCTTTTGCTGATTGGCGATCCTGCACAGTTGCCGCCAGTGGGAGAACAAGACGCACCTGCCCTTGATGCATCAGTGATGAGTGGCTATGGGCTGAAAGTCTATGAGGCAACGCTGAACGAAGTGGTGCGACAGACCGAAGAGAGCGGTATTCTTTGGAATGCTACGCAGGTAAGGCGCACGTTAGAAATGCCTGATTTGGTCTGGCCGCAGATTCGCTTTAATGGGTTTGCCGATGTTGAGCGAGTTCCAGGTGATGAACTCGTGGAGTCGCTTGCCTCAAGTTATAGCAAGGTAGGGATGGATGAGACGATGGTGGTAACGCGGTCTAATAAGCGTGCCAACGTCTATAACATGGGCATTCGCAATATGATTATCGGTTGCGAGGAAGAACTGTCGTCGGGTGATTTGCTGATGGTCGTGAAGAACAAATATGGTATTTCATCGGCAGAAGAGGAAAAGGCTGATGCGAATCTGACCTTCATTGCCAATGGTGACCGAGCCCGTGTCGTCAGGGTGCGGAATATACACGAGCAATATGGTTTCCGTTTTGCAAAAGTTTGGTTAGAGTTTCCCGACTACGATGATTTTGAACTGCAGTCGATGGTACTTCTCGACACACTAACCAGTGAGGCTCCTGCGTTGACTCGTGAGCAGAGTGATCTGCTCTATGAAAAGGTAATGGAAGACTATGCCGACATTCCATTAAAGGCAGACCGACTGAAAAAGATGAAGGAGGATGAATATTTCAATGCACTTCAGGTGAAGTTCGCCTATGCAGTGACCTGCCACAAGGCGCAAGGCGGCCAGTGGGCTCACGTCTATATCGATCAGGGCTTTATCACAGAGGATATGCTGACACCCGATTATATTCACTGGCTTTATACAGCGCTAACGCGTGCCACAGAAAAATTATTCCTCGTAAATTGGAAGGATAATGGTTGAGGCTTTGAAGGAAAAAGCGGGTATAAAGATGAATGCTATTAATTCGGTTCGTTGATTAACATATAAATAAGGACATAAGTTTCTAAACGCTTAAAAACTTATGTCCTTGTTTTTGTGACCTCGTATTCGTTCTTTCTTAACGAAGAGTATTGGAATTGCTTTTTCCTTTGACCTTTGTTTTCTACTTGTTCAGTTTTATCCCGATGCCGCCCATCACATGAGCAGTCTGAAGATAAGGATTTGTGTGAAGTTCAGCAAACACGGGAATCGTGATTCCACCACGCAGATGAATGTCCTTGGTAGCACGCAATGAAGCCATTACGCACGCAGGACCTTCGGCATAGAAATATTCGTGAGTCTCTGTCAGAGTTGAATAGTCGGGAATTGCCACTCCTGCACTTTCCATAGGTGTAATACCAGCCTTTGCAGTCCAGTCGAGACCGCCGAGACGGAAGGGAACGGTCAGTTCGATATAGGTGGAATAGGCTTGCGAACCGTCGAGTTTCGTGTCGTGACCATAGAAAATGCAGTAGGCCTGCAGACTACCATAGCGGCATGTGTATCCGATGTTTCCCTCAAGACGGTGACCAGTAGTTTCCTTCTGGTAAGCGAAATAGAGGTCGCGAGGCTCAATGCCTGACTGCCAATAGTCGTTCACACCAATATTCAGACCAAAGGGGAACTCATAGCCTATGGAGAGGTCGAGTTCTTCAGCATCGCCGCTCTCGAATCCCTTGCTGCCAAACAATTGTGCATAGAGTCCTTCCCATTTCACCTTAGCCATGGGTTGCAGGCTAATACCGCCTTTCTCCATACCACGCCACATATATTTATTGACGAGGCTGACCTGCACCTCAGATTCGGCAGGGTTCTGAGCACTCAGCGTGGTTGAAGCCAACAAGCACACAAGTGCAACCGTATATTTCACAAGTCCTTTTGTCTGCATGTCTATTTGTTGATTGAAATATTGTTATTCACGCTCAATGAGGTCAAGGAATTTCGCCCATTGCTTATTGATCTGGAAATTGCCAAGTGAACCTTTCCTAATGTTGACAGAAGCCTCACGGAAAGTAGTCTTACTGAACGAATTGCTGTTGATTTTTGGAGGAGCAGCACCAAGCACGTTCACTTCCAACAATCCGTTACAGTCGGCGAAGGCCGATGCGCCAATCTCCTTGATTGATGTAGGCAGAGTGACGGAAACAAGACCGCTACAGCCTTCAAAGGCCGACGAACCAATCTCTCTTAGCGAACTGGGGAATTCTATCTTGCCTAAGTTGGTGCAACCGTGGAAAACATCGTTTGGAAGAACCAACAAACCATTAGGAATGGTTACGTGGCGAAGGTTGCTACAGTCACGGAAGGCAGAGTTGCCAATTTCCTTGACTGAATTAGGCAGATACAAACTATCAAGAGAGGAGCAACTGCGGAAGGCATCGTTACCGATTTTGCTCACGCTGTTGGGCAAGTGCAGTTCTTCAAGCGACGAACACTCTTCAAGCACGCTGTTCGAAATCTTCGAAACACTACTTGGGAAAGTGAACGACTTCAGACTGCTACATCCCTTAAATGCTTCGCTACCAATCTTCTTCACGCCTGTGGGAATCTCGATTTCCTCAAGGCTTGTACAATTCTTGAAAGCGTCGTCATCAATAGATGTCATACCTGTGGGCAGACTCACATTCTTCAGATTGCTGCACTCCTCAAAGGTGCTACGAGGCAATGATGTAATGCCATTCGGGATGTCAATGGTTTCCAGAGACTTGCAATCTTTGAACACGCTTAGTCCCATCTTGCGAATGCTCTGAGGCAAATTGACATCTGTAAGACTCGAACAACCGACAAAAACCTGTGAGGGAAGTTCATCGATGGTTTTCGGCAGCGTGATTTCTGTCAGGCTTGAACAACCAGCAAAGGCTCTCAAGCCAATGCGAGTGAGACCTCTCGGCAGACTGATTGATGTCATTCCCGTTGAGTTCTCGAAGGCTTCAGCACCAATACCTTCGACATATAGTGTCAGGCTGTCGACTTCCACCTTCTCGGGAATAACGATGTCGCCTGAATAGGGGACTTCGTTCTTCACAACTACGGCAACTTCCTTCTTCACGTTCACCATATAGCAGATGCCGTCGACGACGGTCTTGCCTTTTTTGATGTCGATGGCCGAAGCACCGAGCGGTAGAAAGGCAAAGAAGCAAATGGCCAAAGTCCATCTTGCTATTGTTGTCTTCTTGATGCTAAAAATGTTCTTTCCCATGTCATTAGGTAAATTTTTGGATTTCAAATTAGGCGACAGAAGCACGAAAAGCAACTGTCTTCGCTTGTTAGATAGAATAGGGTTCAGTCGAGTGACTTTGCTTCCTATCCTTCGAGATTCATGATGAGCGAGAAGCCCGTCATGTCGAGAACGCTCTGCACGGTGGGCTGAATATTGATGAGTTTCAGCGTGCCACCAACGGCTGTCAGCGACTTATGAGCCTGCAGCAATGCGCGAAGGCCCGAACTGGCAATGTATTCCAGTTTTTCGCAGTCGAAGACCACATCGTTCTTTTCCTGAATGATGTCTTCGATTTCGTCGCTGAATTCAGGAGCGGAAGCCGTGTCCAGACGACCGATCAGTTGAACGATGATATTATTATCACCTTTGATGATGTTTGTTTCCATATTCATTCATTTTATAGGTTAGAGTGCTAGTTCAATTACTTTGCTGACTGCTGCTGACAGACCTTCAGCATTCTTGCCGCCAGCAGTTGCGAAATGAGGCTGACCGCCACCGCCGCCCTGCATAAGTTTGGCTGCTTCGCGAACCATCTGGCCGGCATTCTTCCCTTCAGCCACGAGGTCATCGCTCAGTGAAACGGTAAGCATAGGTTTCTGGTTCTCGACACTACCAAGAACTACCAACAGGTTCTCGGGGAACTGTGCACGCAGTTGGAACACCATATCCTTAGCAAACTGAGGCTCAAGGGGCAGCACGCCAGAGATGATTTTCACGCCGTTATTCTCCTTAGCGTTTTCAATCAGTTTCTGTTTGAGTTGGCCAGCCTTTTGTGCCTTGAACTCTTCGAGTTGGCTCTGAAGTTCCTTATTGTCGGCAATGGCTTTTCTCACAGTTGCCATCAGGTCGGGAGCATTGTTGAACAATGAGCGCAAATCAGACATGAAGTCCTGCATCATGTCGTACATGGCTTCAACTTCCTTACCAGTGATGGCTTCGATGCGGCGAATACCAGCAGCAATACTGCTTTCGCTGGTGATGCGGACCATACCGAGTTGACCAGTGGCAGAAGCGTGGCAACCACCACAGAACTCGACGGAGTCGCCGAATTTCACGACACGAACCTTATCGCCATATTTCTCGCCGAACAGGGCAATAGCGCCCATTTCACGTGCCTCGTCGATAGGACAGTCACGGAATTCCTCGAGCGGAATGTTCTCACGAATCTTCTCGTTGACGAGATGCTCCACCTCACGGAGTTGCTCAGGTGTAACCTTCTCGAAGTGAGAGAAGTCGAAACGCAGACCGTCGGCAGTAACGAGTGAACCGCGCTGTTCTACATGCGTGCCCAGGACCTCGCGCAGTGCTGCGTCGAGCAGGTGGGTACAAGTGTGGTTCGACTCAATGGCGCGGCGAATGTCGACGTCAACACAAGCCATGAATTCTGCCTCTGGATTCTTCGGCAGTTCCTTCACGATGTGAATGCTCTGGTTGTTTTCGCGCTTAGTATCGATGACATGAATGGTTTCTCCCTCGGAAACGAGAACGCCCTGATCACCAACTTCACCACCCATCTCACCATAGAAAGGCGTGTAGTCGAGCACCAGCTCGTAGAAGGTGTTCTTTTTCTGGGTCACCTTGCGATAACGGAGAATATGACAGGTGTATTCAGTGTAGTCGTAGCCGACAAACATTTGTTCACCCTGACGCAGTTCTACCCAGTCGGTGCTTTCCACCTGGGCAGCATTGCGAGCGCGTTCCTTCTGCTTCTGCATCTCGGCATTGAACTCCTCTACGTTCACCGAATAGCCGTTTTCGCGGCAAATGAGTTCAGTGAGGTCGAGGGGGAAGCCATAGGTGTCGAACAGACGGAAGGCAGAAGCACCATCGAGTACAGTCTGCTCATGGGCTCTCAGTTCGTCCATATCACCGTTCAGCAGGTTGATTCCACGCTCCAGTGTGCGCAGGAACGAGTCTTCTTCCTCCTTCATTACGCGGCTGACAAGTTGCTGCTGAGCCTTCAATTCGGGGAAGGCGTCGCCCATCTCCTCAACGAGCACGGGCAGCAGTTTGTAGAGGAATGCTTCACGCTGGCCAAGGAATGTGTAGGCGTAGCGAACGGCACGACGCAAGATGCGGCGAATCACGTAGCCAGCCTTTGCGTTCGAAGGCAGTTGACCGTCAGCAATTGAGAAGGCAACAGCACGCAAGTGGTCGGCGCAGACGCGCATAGCCACATTGATGTTCTCCTGTTCCTTGCTCGTAGTTCCAAGTTCTTCTTCCTCCTCGTAGGTTGTATATTTCATGCCCGTCAGGCGCTCTTCTTCCTGGATGATGGGCTGGAACACATCGGTGTCGTAGTTGGAGTGCTTGTCCTGCAGCATGCGAACAAGACGCTCGAAACCCATACCCGTGTCGATAACCTTCATCTGGAGTTTCTCCAGCGAACCATCTGCCTTTCGATTGTACTGCATGAACACGATGTTCCAAATCTCGATGACCTGTGGGTCATCTTGATTCACGAGGTCGCGACCCTTCGGACCGTTTGCCTTTTCTTCTGCAGGGCGTGAGTCGACGTGGATTTCTGAGCAAGGACCACAGGGACCTGTGTCACCCATTTCCCAGAAGTTGTCGTGCTTGTTACCATTAATAATGTGGTCGGCAGGAACGTGCTTCAGCCAGTAGCCTGCTGCTTCATCATCACGCTCGAGTCCTTCAGAGGGATCACCTTCGAAAACTGTCACGTAGAGGTCCTCGGGATTCAGTTTCAACACGTCAACAAGATATTCCCAGGCCATATCGATGGCGCCTTCCTTGAAATAGTCGCCAAACGACCAGTTGCCCAGCATCTCGAACATAGTGTGGTGGTAAGTGTCGTGACCTACTTCCTCCAGGTCATTGTGCTTACCTGATACACGCAGACATTTCTGTGTGTCGGCACGTCGGCGCGGCTCAGGCTGGCGCGTGCCAAGTATGATGTCCTTCCACTGGTTCATACCTGCATTGGTGAACATCAGTGTAGGGTCGTCTTTAATTACCATAGGAGCCGAGGGAACAATCAGGTGGTCCTTCTGCTCGAAAAATTTCTTAAAAGATTCGCGAATCTCTTTTGCTGTCATCATTGTTTTTATTTACGTATTTTACAAATTTCTGCTCATTGGATTGCGGAATTTTCCGCTTATATAACACTTTACATGTCCGAAGGACATAGTTTTTTTCATCGCGCTGGGCGATTTCACATATCCGACGGACTCATGTTATTCCAAATTTGTGTGCAAAGTTACGAATTTTTATGATAAAAGCGTTGAGTTTCTCATTTTTTATTACTAACTTTGCCCCAAATAAATGTAAATTGTGATAAAATACAAGCCCTTTGGCTGTAAATTAGTCAATCACTAAAAGTTGAAGTCGTATGTCAGTGAATACTGGAAAGAATCTGAAGTTGTATTACACCATTAAGGAGGTTGCCAAGATGGTGGGAGTTACAGAAAGTCTTCTTCGCTACTGGGAGAAGGAGTTTCCTACGCTCAAGCCGAAGGCTGTTACCCGTTCGGGTGTTCGCCAATACACGGATAAGGATGTAGAACAGGTGAAGTTCATCTACAACCTCGTGAAGGTGCGCGGTTTCAAGATTGCCGCTGCTCGCAGGTATCTTCAAACGAATCGTGAAGGAGCCGATCGTACCAACGAAATGCTGGAGACGCTCATCTCGTTGCGCGACCAGTTGAAGGACCTCAAGCGTCATCTGGAAACAGCGATCGTATAGAAATCCTTTCTTCCTGATTGTAACAGCAGTCCTGCCATAGTTTGGTTAAGTCCCTGTGCAACAATGGTTTGCATAGAGAAAACTATGGCAGGATTGCTTTTTTGTTTTCTGCTGTTGACTTCCATAGTTTCCTCGAAAGTATAGTCCTCACAATCAATCAGAGGAAACCATTTGTATTCTTTAATCATTCTCATGAGCATTTTTCACAAGGGGAAATCAGTCCCTTGATGAATCAAAACCATATCTTTCTTCAAGTAATATGTCACTTATTGCAAAGTAATATGTCACTTATTACTCGGTAATATGTTACTTATTACTTAGTAATATGTCACTTATTACTTTGCAATATGTCACTTATTATTTCACGAAAGGATTACTTTGTAGGAATCAGAGTGGTCGTTTGTGGGTAAGGAACTGAATGTCTGATTGAGTGGAAGGCGAAAATTTAAAAAGCAAAAAGAAATATCTGACGGAGCAGTTGAGGATCTTTGAACAAACAGAAGGATAAGATTGAACGATGCGGAGTAAATGTTTTCGGGTAGAAAATGATGAATATATGGAAAATAATTAGTAACTTTGCGGCAAAGGAAAACAAAAAGAAGAAAGGAGACCTGAAGCATATGAAGATTTTGCAAAGTTCATTAGTGCGCGCCATCGTGGCCTTTGTGGTTGGCGCTCTGATTATTAAGTATCGCGAGGAAACGGTCCATTGGCTGACAATTGTCATTGGCGCGCTGTTCTTCGTGTCGGGAATCGTCTCGGTGGTGCTGAATAGAAGACCCACCCCCCTGCCCCTCCCTGCAAGGGAGGGGAGTGATTACTCTCAAGGCGATGACCTGCAAGCAGAAAGGCATTCTACTCCCCTCCCTCACAGGGAGGGGCAGGGAGGTGGGTCTGCTGTAGGTGGGTCTGCCTTAGCCTCCCTCGTTGGTTTCGGCAGTATCATCCTCGGTATCATCCTCGCGCTAATGCCTACAACCTTCATCACAGGTCTGCAGTATGTGCTGGCAGCAATGCTGGTGCTCGGCGCCATCAACCAGTTCGTCAACCTCGCCCAGGCTTCTCGCTGGTGTTCAGTGGGTTGGTTCTACTGGCTGTTGCCAGTGGTTGTGCTGATCGTTGCAGTCTTCATGATCTGGCGTCCGATTGAGACAGCAGCCGCTCCGCTCTTCATCATCGGATGGTGCATGCTGCTCTACGGAATGGCTGAACTGCTTGGAGGCATCATGGTGTGGAAAGCCAATCGCATTGTGAAGCGTATGGCTGAGGAAGAACTGCAACAGCAGCAAACTGCTCAGCAAGCAGCACAAGAGGCTGAAACCGTGGAATATGTGGAGGTGAAAGAATAAAGAAACGGAAACCTCTTACTATTAAACGATATCTTAGAACCCTAATAAACAATCAAGGCAGCGACTCAATGTCACTGCCTTGATTCTATTTCATAGACTTGATGCTACACTGCAAAACGCAATGATAGCGTCAAAATTCGATTCTCTTAATAGCGAAAGCAGACTTCGATGGCTTCCTACAGCGTCTGCAGATAGCGCTCTGCCTCGAGTGCAGCCTTACAGCCACTACCCGCAGCCACAATAGCCTGTCGATAAATGGGGTCGGCACAGTCGCCTGCGGCAAACACACCGGGAATAGCCACAGCGGGGTCAGCAGCAGAAGCGACACGAGGTGTTCCGTCAACAGTGCGGATATAACCTGTCTCGTCGAGTGCGACGAATGGACGGAACACATCCGTATTGGGCTTGTGGCCAATCGCGAGGAAGAAACCATCGATAGGCAAATCATAGCGTTCCTCATCGGGCTCGCCTTTGCGCTTCACAACATGAGCACCCTCTACACCATTCTCGCCATAGAGTCCAACTGTGTTGTGTTCGAAGAGCACTTCGATCTTCTCGTTCTCAAACACGCGCTTCTGCATCACATCGCTTGCACGTAGGAAAGGCTTGCGCACAATCATATAAACCTTCTTGCAGAGTTGGGCCAGATAGATGGCCTCTTCACAGGCAGTGTCACCACCACCCACAACAGCCACTGTCTTCTTGCGATAGAAGAATCCGTCACAGGTGGCACAAGCCGAAACGCCCATACCATTGTACTTCTTCTCGTCGTCGAGACCCAGATAACGAGCAGAGGCTCCTGTGGCGATAATCACTGTATCGGCCTCAACCTCAACGCCGCGATCAGTAGTTACGACATAAGGACGCTTCGAGAAATCCACTTTCTCGATGATGCCGTCGCGCAAATCACAGCCGAAACGGCCTGCCTGCTGGCGGAGTTGCATCATCATCTCGTTACCGTCTACACCCTCAGGATAACCGGGGAAGTTTTCGACGGTAGTGGTCTGCGTGAGTTGTCCGCCCATCTGCAAACCGCAATAGAGCACGGGCGAAAGATTGGCTCGTCCAGCATAGATGGCAGCGGTATAACCAGCAGGTCCACTGCCTATAATCAAACATTTCTGATGTTCCATAGTGCGATTTTCAAAATGGTTAAAGAAGTGAAGGAAACAATATCGACGGTCTCACCTCACTTCTTTAATCCAATAAATTATCAATTAATTACTTCAGCAGTTCTTCAATCTGCTTTTCAATGTTCTCAATCTTCTCGGTAGGTTCGAAGCGAGCGACAACCTGACCCTTCTTGTTGATGAGGAATTTGGTGAAGTTCCACTTGATGTCGGGTTTCTGGGCATAGTCGGGATCGGCTTCAGAAAGCATCTTGTCGAGGATGTGAGCAATAGGGTGTTCCATATCCCAACCGGCAAATCCCTTTTCCTGCTGCAGGAACTTATAGAGTGGGTCGGCGTCGTCGCCATTCACCTTCAGTTTCTTGAAACGCGGGAAATCGGTGCCAAAGTTGAGTTTGCAGAACTCATGAATGGACTCATCGGTGCCAGGAGCCTGCTGGCCAAACTGATTGCAGGGGAAATCGAGTACCTCGAAGCCCTGTGAGTGGTACTTCTTGAAGAGTGCCTCGAGTTCTTCGTACTGTGGTGTGAAACCACACTTAGTAGCAGTGTTGACAATCAGGAGTACTTCATTCTGATACTCCTTCAACGATACGTCCTTACCTTTCCTGTCTTTGACGGAAAATTCATAAACGGTTCTCATTTTTTCTTTTCTGTGTTGTTGGTTAAAACTAAACTCTCCACAAAGATACAAAAAAGTTTTGAGTTTCGATATTCGGATTTCAAGATTTAATGTTTATTAGGGATTTTCATCTTAAGTGTAGGGAAAATCCTATGCAAGAATATGGAAAAACGCTTTGGAGTATGAAGGAAAAGCATTATCTTTGCATCAGAAAATAGAACTAAATAGGAAAAATAGAACAAAACAAAAATGTTTAACCCCTTAACGAATAGGAGATCACAATTATGAAGAAGATGTACACACTCTGGACAATGGTACTGCTCGCAGTTCTGTCCATGTCGTTTACAAGTTGCGAATGGGACGACGATGACGCAATCGCATACACACTTGAAGGAACTTGGGCCGGCAACATGTACGTTTCGTCGGAATGGAACGGCCAAGTATATGATGCTACCTACTCAGAGATCTGCTTCCTGCGCGATCCTTATCGCTATAGCAGTGGCTCGGGCTACTGGGTTGACTACTACGACAATTACAGTTGGGGCCGCAATTATGTCGCCAACCACATCGAGTGGACAGTTAACATGCGTACAATCACTGTTTACTTCGTAGAGGAAGGCACAACGCTCTGGATTGATAACTATCGCCTGAACGACAACTACTTTGAGGGATATATCAGAGACGGTCAGAGTGGTGTTGAATTCAGTCTGCGTCACATCAATTCGCCGAACTGGAACGACTACTACTGGGGCTACAGTTACTACGATGACTACTACTACGATGATTATTACTACGATGACTACTATTACGGAGGCTACTACGCTAAGAAGAATATCATCGATGCAACGGAGTCGGAGTCGGCAACAGATAGCACAAGTGAAAAGAAAGTAAGCGCCAAGCGTTTCATCCGCGCCAAGTAAATTAAAGTGGTGAACGTTTAGAGAATAAATAATAGAATTTAGATAATGAGAAATCCCTCTCGTCAGATTGACGGGAGGGATTTTTATTATATATAAATAAGGAGTGATTCTACTCCATGTTCCAGGCTCTCAGCACTTGCTCAACAGGCAGTGACTCAACAACCTTCTCGTACTGATCGGGCAGATTGCAGAAGAAATCGATACCTGTTTTCTCCTCAAGTTCGTCGATATTCACAACATAAGGACGGAGATCGGTGTCACTGTTCGACTTATGCTGAATCCAGAATCCCAACGCACGATAGCCACCTGCTGCCGTTGTGTTGGTTGAACTCTTCTTGCAGAGCACAGCCATAAAGAAATACTTAGGCACGGGAATCTTGTTCTGGCCGGAACCGATGGTCGTAATGATTTGATCCCAACGGTCGATGGTTCCACCTTTTACCACATACAGTGTATCGCGGAAATTGTTCGTATTCCATGAGCGGACCTTTGCCTCCATGTTTGCCCAGACTTTCGCATTGAAACTGTTCACCTGTGGCTGCATGTTCGTCATGTAGAATGTCTGCGTGTTTGCCTTGTTGTTGTAGGAATAGGAACGGTCGGCTGAAGCCATAATATGACCGTGATCGTAGCCTGAATAGCGATAGGGGTCAGATGTGAAGTGATATTTCGAATCAAGGTCTGGATCATTCGGATATTCGCTGAACTCACCTCCCTCACTATAGGGTTTGCGGTCGGTACGGCTACTGCTGTTGCCAGCATGAAGTTGGAAGCAAGACCAGCGCTGCGAACGTAGACTTCCCTCAGGAGACCAGCCCGTGGGTTTCAGGTCAGTATCCCACTCCACACAATAGTTCACACCGAATTCAGGAACCGTGTGTATGATGACGACATTGCTGGAACCTGCATTCAGATGAGGAAACTCCAGACGTCCATAGACTTCATTCTTGGAAGTATTGTTGCGGTTTACATTTGTCTGCGTCGGATTTACGATGGGGCTATCGTCGCCGTCATCATCGCTTCCGCCGCACGCAGTCATTACCAATGCTGCCATGAGCAACAAGATAAAGTGCTTCAGGTTTTTCATCATTCGGTTGAGTTTTTGGTTGATGAAAATAAAAAAAGTGCTATCGACCGCATATGCAACTACGGTGCGACGCACTTTTATTATATCTTTCTACAGTGGTATTACTTCTTAATCTTACCGTAGCGGTTCATGAAGCGGTCAACGCGACCAGCAGTGTCAACCAGCGTGCTCTTACCCGTATAGAAGGGGTGAGAAGTGTTAGAGATTTCGACTTTTACCACAGGGTAAGTTTCGCCTTCGAATTCCACAGTGTCGTTTGTTTTTGCAGTAGACTTCGTAAGGAACATATCGCCGTTCGACATGTCACGGAACACGACGGGGCGATAGTTTTCGGGATGAATACCTTTTTTCATTGTTTCGTTATTGTTTGTTTTATTGTTAAATAATTCTTCTTCAAAACGCTCTGTGGATTTGCCCAGAAGGCACAATCACACATTACGGGGTGCAAAGGTACGAAGTTTTTTCAAACCATGCAAATTTTTCGACTGATTATTTCTTTCTGAACACGAAAAAAGACGAAAAAGGAATGAATATATGAGGTATTTAACTGATTCATAGTTAAAAACAAGAAGCAGGCCGCATCGTTTTGCAGCCCGCTTCTGAATAGTTTTATCTATTTGAAATATTACTTCGCGTAAGTAATTTCAATAGTTTGCACGCGCAACTGGGTTCCACCCTTGGCTTCGCTATGCTCATTGCAGATGGTCAGCGTAGTTCCACTGGCATTTGCATAAAGCGTACTGTTGCCAACATAATCGGTTCCGTTGTAAGTGTCGCAGTTCAAAACAACCTTTGCCACAGCCTTTCCACTAATGGTTACAGTGTTCTTTGCGTAGATGCGCACACCCTTGGTTGCCTCATAATAAGCAGGAGTATTGCTACCATCGCCCTTGGCAAAGGTAATCTTCGTACCATCATCGAGCGTGATAGTAGCGGGATCAACAGCCTTACCAGAGGTCCAACCCTGAGCATTCAGGTCAACTGTAACCTTATCGCCTTCAGTTGTATTGGGAACGATCAGTGTAACCACATTACCATCGACAGACTTGTTGACGTTACCAGAACTGTCGCCACCTCCACCGCCGCCCTCGCCCATTGAGACGAAGTATGCATTGGTAACTTCTATTTTACCATTGTAAGAGCCGCGATTACCGATTATCGTAATAGTACAACCTTCAGTAATTCCTTGAGCTGCAACCAATTCCTGGAACTTCTTCTTCTCACCACCCTTTTCAGAGAGAAGACCATAGACATAGACAGAACCCGTCTCGTCTACTAAGTCGAAGTTTCCATACTGGTCACCATCATTAAGATTCTTCACCTGTCCAGTAAGTTGATACCAAACACTGGTACTTTCAGCAGCAGCATTAAACTCAGCAATCGTTACCTTCTTGGCATCGCCGCTAGGTGTGTCGTCTCCACCACCTTGTTCTAAGATTTCAACAGTTGCGTTTTTGATTTCTGCAGTAACCTTACCATTATTGACATACTTCGTAAGATTACCAGTAATCTTTACCTTCGAACCTGCCTTAAATTCACTGACGCCCTCGGGCAAGTTAGCCCAGTAGGCTTCGAAGACTCTACCGCCATCCTTTGTGTCTGCCATCCAGAATGTCTGCTGGTTCTTACTTACGCTACCCACAACTTCTGTAATGTAACCTGTAACAGCGTAGGTATCTGAGGATGTGTCATTATCGCCAAGTGCGTTGGTCAACTCAACGGCCTTTGTACAGTTAACTTCAATTGCAGTAGACGAACCTCCGCCACCGCCGCCCTTGGTTTCGCCATTCAGAGAATAGAGGAAAGCCTTGCTTTGCACAGTTTCTGGTGTAGTTCCTTTATAGTTTACTAACTTACCACAAACAACAACTGTGTCGCCTTCTTGAAGGATAGTGCCGTTTGTGTACTTCTTATTCCCAAGATAAAGAGCACGATAAACATAGAAAGTATTTTTACCTGTTCCATCATCTGAAACATAAAATACTGCATTTCCGTACGTACCAGATTCGTCATAGTTTGTAACAATTGACGAAACTATACCCTTGAAGTAGATGTCTTCCGACGACTCCTCATCGGCTGATAGAAGGTTGACATATTCCAGAACACCTGCTACATTGAAGGGACTTTCTGCCGTTCCTAAACCATCCGGCTCGATGACGACAGTTTCCTCGCCACCTTCGCCTGGCTGGTCGTAAGGCATCGGGACGTCTTCACAACTTGTGAACGTGAATGCGGCACAAAAGAGCGCCAGCATTGAATAAATTACTTTTTTCATATCCTATATATTTTTTTATTATGTTCTCTGATAAAAAACTGAAATCCCTTTTTATTGAACTACTTCAAAGTCGCTGGTCTTGCGCATCATGATCTGCCAAGTTCCGCGGAACTGAGTTGCAATACCGGTTATGTTGCAAGGAATTTTCTGCTTGGTGACAGAATCGTAGGGAAGCACCGTAGCCGCAAAGTCGGCATAAGAACTGGTGCGCACGATGACTTTCGACGATGGATATTCCATCAGTTGCTGGGTATAGTAGTTTCCACCCGACTGCGCTCCATCTACCAGTGTCTTCTTTCCGTTAGCGCTCTTAAAGGTTACGTTCTTCAGTGTGACAAGCGTTCCACAATGGGCTGCAATGTCGTCCTTCACTAAATCAAAGTCAACTGGCGGAACAGCCGAAGGATCGGGCGAACCTACAATCTTGAAGTGCTGCAACCAGAGGTCTTTCGACATACGGCCAATCTGTCCGTTATAGGGAATACCGAGTTCTATCTGCGAACCGTAGCCACCGATATAGAGATTCTTCAGATCAATGATAATCTGCTGACCTTCGGGCAGATAACCACTCAGACCGCCCTGATTGACGGCTACGATGAGTGCGCCTGTAGCGTCCTGCACGGCAAACTGCTTGTAGAGATTGCCACCAATGTCGTTACCCGTCACATAGACGCGCAGTTTGATATCGTCTTCCACCAGTTTACTAGTGCTATTGTCGATAGCAGCCTTATAATTAGGATGTGCCTTCAAATCGGCTATGGTGATGATGTTCTCCTCATTGATGCTATTGTTGCCATAAGGAGCCTCCGTGATTTCGGGTTCAGCCCAGTCGTTGTTGAGCAGCGAATCGTCACCATCGAGGCACGAGGTCAGTGCGAAGCATGTCGCAGCAGCCATGAATAGATATTTAATTGCTTTCATAAGAGTCACTCGCATTTAGAATTTGTAGGTTACGATGAGCATACCGTTCGTGCCATTGGCATAGAACTTCTTCGGAGACTTCTGGAACTTGTAGGCTCGCATATCGTCGTCGCTGATGTTGGTGCGGTCCTTACGATTCTGTTCCATACCACCCGTCACAATCTTCGTGTTGTTGAGGATGTTGGTAAGCATGAGGTTGACACTAAGTTGACCGTGCTTCAGTCGGAAAGTACGTCCGACAGAAGCATCGAGCATGAATCCGCCATCGCCCTTAGCCTGTTCGTAGCGATTGTAGTAGTCGACACCCATTTCGTCTCGCAGCGTGTTCTCGCTGGCGTAGCGAGTCACAGGTGCAAAGTAGAGATAGATACGGTCGTAGTAGTTACCAATCAGGTCGATGAACCATCCACCACTGTGATAACTCAGGTCGATGCTTCCTGCGGTGAGTGGAGTGCCACCTTCGCGCATTCCGTCGGAAAGCACTACGTCGGTGTAGGCCTTGCCATCCTGCGACTTGATGTAATGAACGTTAGCATCGTTCACGTAGAGAGCATCGCTGATTGTTCCAAGAAGGTGGATGTTGAAAGCAGAACTTAACTTGAAGTTTAGTCCGGCCTCAATGCCGTAGTACTCTTTATTAATACCATTGACTGACACATAGGAGAATGAGTTCTGCGAGTCGTCGTAGTACATTCTGTACTCTGCCACATTGTTCAGACGGCTGTAGTAAGCATTGATATTAGCATGTACCCACGAAGTCTGAAGTTGATAGCCCACCTCTGCTGAATAGACGTCCTCGTTCTTGAGGTTTTGCACGAAATCGTTGTTGATCTGCGGGGCAGCAAAGGCCGACTGTGCTACAGGAGCTTTCTTCTCGTAGCCAAGACCGAGCGAAACCGTGTGGCCATGACCCAGATTGAGTGATGAACCAAACTTTACGCCACCGTCGAGGAAGCGGGCTGTCTTGCTCTTGCCATAGGAATTGTTGACAGCCAGACCATTGCGCATCTTACCATCGCGTTGCATACTGGTACCGCCCAGACGAGCCGAAACCGAATAGTGGAGTGGACCGAAGTTCTCTGCATAGGTTGCCCAGAGGTTTGCCTTGTGGGCATAGATGTCGTAGTCGTAAGCGAAACGGTCGCCTTCCTTCACCTCCTGGTTAGGATTGTTCACGTCGTACTGAGCCTGATCGTCAGTTGCCAGATAAGTTCCTACGACGTAGGTGTTGACATTGTGGAACGACGATGCACCAAGCAGATCTTCCATTGTCTGATAATGGATACCCTTATTGGCTGAAATGTTGATACCAGCCGTGAAGGTCTGCGTCTTCGATAACTGCTTCTTCAGCGAAGATGCCAAATTAACGGTCAACTGGTCATCGTGATAGGCCTGCAGGTAGTACATAGCATCAGCACCCTGAGCCGAAGCGAGTCGGTTGGAATAATAAAGACCATCCCAATTAATCTGACGATTATCCTTCGACGCTGACAAATAGTCGTAAGAAGCCTGCCAACCAGAGAGACATGCATCAGTGCGATTGTCGGTGTCGGTGGGATCCCAGACGTTGTAGTTGTAACTCGGCATATTACTATAGTAGTCGGGCGAAGGATTGGTAGCATTACTATAACTCAGTCGTGTGCTACTATACATCGTATACCTTCCCATGAGCGTCGTAGTGATTTTTGTACTGTTGTCCTTATTCCAATCCCATGTGAGCAAGGCTGAAGGCGACCAGTCGCGAACGATACGTGAATTACGCTTCTTACCGTTTTGATAACCCCAGGTAGGATTGTAGAAGCGGTCGTTGGCCAGCCAGTACATCTCATCAGTAGAAGCGGCCTGCGCTCCGCGTTCGGTTGGATTACCCCAAGTAACGAGCGATACGGAGTGCTGCGGATTAATCATCTTCTCGACACCGAGGAAGTAACTCAGTGCGTTGTAGAAAGTACCCTCTACATAGCCCTCGCCTGCATAGCGGTAGGTCAATCCCATTGACCAAGCCCAACCCTTGGCATTGAAACCTGAGTTGTAACTGTACATACCGCGGAAGATATAGTTTCTGTTGGCGCCAGCCACCGACAAGCGATGACCAACTGGCAGTGCGCTCGGACGGAAGTTGTAGTTGTTTGAACCACCGAGGGCCGAAACCGAGAAGACGTTGTCTTCGAACGGCAACGATGCTTCTACACCACGTGTCTGGTTGTTCAGACCTCCCACCGTTGAGTAGCGGAACTCACCGCGCTCAACATTATTAGCAGGGTTACCATTGATGTAGATATCGTTATACTTCGAGTTGTAGGCACGATACTTGAATCGGGCCGGACTCCATGTGTAGCCAACCTCGTTGGCATAGGCGTTGCTGTTCATTCCAAGCACCGTAACTTCCTGGAAAGAATTATCATCGCCAGAAAGTTGCGATTCCGAGAATGTGAATGCCGACTCGTCTAACGTGACGACATTCTGCTCCTGCTTCGTATCCACCTGTGCTATCACAAGCGACGAATAGCAGAGAGCAACCAGTGCTAATTTTAATTTCTTGTACATTCTTATAAAGATTAATATTTGTTTATTCTAATAAAAATAATGTTGGTCTTTCTGTTGCAAAGTAACAAATTTTTTTTCTAAAAAAAGAGTATTTATCTAATTTTTTTCTAAAAACATGCTGCAATATCATTTTTTTTTGCGAAATTTGCAGAACAAATAACAAAAACCATTATGAAAAAGCCGACTATCCTATCAATCCTGATGCTGTTCGCATGTCTTACAGCGTCGGCACAGAAGAACTATTCCGCCTATGGAATTGGCTTCTATAACCTTGAGAACCTCTTCGACACCCAGCACGACGAAGGAAAGAACGACTATGAGTTCCTGCCCGAAGGTACTTATCGCTGGAATGAGATGAAGTACAATCACAAACTTTCCAATATGTCACGCGTACTCTCTGAAATGGGCACCGACGTATTGGCAAATGTAGGTTGCGCCGTGATTGGCGTCAGCGAGGTGGAGAACGCTCATGCACTCGATGACCTCGTTGCTCAGCCTGCACTTGCTGCTCGTGGTTTTAAATATGTACACGTTGAAGGTCCAGACCAACGCGGTGTAGATTGCGCCATGCTTTATAACCCGGCATTCTTCGAGGTGGAGGACGTGACACTCTATCCCTACGTTTACGAACTGCAGGAGGACATCGACAAAGGTCGCGCCACACGTGGATTCCTCACTACGAAAGGACGTCTCGGTGGTGACCCCGTGGCTGTAATCGTCTGCCACCTGCCCTCGCGTTTCTCTGGTAGTTACTATCGTGAACTCGACGCCCGTCAAGCCCGTGCAGTGGTAGACAAATTGCTGGCTGAAGACCCCGATCGCCGCATCTTCGTCATGGGCGATATGAACGACGACCCAGGCAATAAGAGCATGACTGAAGGCTTCCGTTGCAAGGCTGACGTTGAGGACATGAACGCAGACGATATGTATAATCCCTGGTACAATGTCCTTGCCAAGCAGGGTAAAGGCACACTTATGTACGATGGCGCCTGGAACCTCTTCGACCAGATCATCA
This sequence comes from Prevotella sp., assembly GCA_024697645.1. Classification (GTDB taxonomy): domain Bacteria; phylum Bacteroidota; class Bacteroidia; order Bacteroidales; family Bacteroidaceae; genus Prevotella. Next base: position 27,989 of record JAILFH010000036.1, on the reverse strand, counting down.
TGTCATCGAACGCCGTGAACCCCAAGGGAGGGAAGGACTTCACCCATCTGAAATACTGGAAGAACGAAATCTTCCGTCGCGACTATCTCTTCCAGACTGAAGGCAAGTACAAAGGCTCACCTAAGCGTACCACCGCCGGCGGCGTGTGGCTCGATGGCTATAGCGACCACCTGCCAACAGTAATCTACGTGCTGAAAGAAGTTCAATAAGTTCCGACTATCATCCATGGATATTGAAACCCATCCCTGGTCGCCCTATCTGCCTGAAGGCTGCCGCCTGCTTATGCTTGGCAGTTTTCCTCCGGCACGTAAGCGCTGGGCAATGGATTTCTTCTATCCTAACTATACAAATGACATGTGGCGAATCTTCGGGCTCTGCTATCATGGCGACAAGTTACACTTCGTCGACGAGTCCAATAAAACCTATCGCCGCGAACTTATCGAGGAACTGCTCCAGCAACGAGGCATAGGACTTTATGATACTGCCATTGCTGTAAGGCGACTGCGCAATACTGCATCAGACAAAGACCTCGAGGTGGTCACGCCTACCGATGTAGCAGCATTGTTAAGACAGATTCCTGAGTGTCGTGCTGTTTGCACCACTGGTCAGAAGGCAACCGATGTACTCTGCCAGCAACTTAACATCCCCTCCCCACCACGTGTGGGCGAGTTTGTGGAGTTCGACTTTGAAGGCCGTCAGATGCGTCTCTATCGTATGCCCAGTTCCTCTCGTGCCTATCCTATGGCAGTAGAGCGCAAGGCCGAGTTCTATCGCCCAATGTTCCAAGCCATCGCACCCTGACGGCATAACATTCATTTTTCCTTTGCCAATCATCAATCATCACTATGGATAAAGTCACAATTATCGGAATCGCCGGCGGAACAGGATCCGGCAAGACTACAGTAGTAAAGAAAATTGTTGAGGCACTGCCGCCACACTATGTTGCTGTCGTACCTCTCGACTCGTATTACAATGACACCACAGAACTTACCGACGAGGAAAGAAAGGCCATCAATTTCGACCATCCCGACGCTTTCGACTGGAAACTCCTCATCAAACAGGTTAACGAGTTGCGTCATGGTAACGCTATTGAGCAGCCCACTTACTCCTACATTCTTTCCAATCGACTGCCCGAGACCATTCATGTGGAGCCGAAACCCGTCATCATCATCGAGGGAATCATGACGCTCATCAATAAAAAACTGCGCGACATGATGGACCTGAAGATATTCGTAGATACTGACCCCGACGAACGACTCATCCGCAACATCCAGCGCGACACGATTGACCGCGGTCGTACAGTATCAATGGTTGTAGACCGCTATCTTGCCGTCCTTAAACCCATGCATGAGCAGTTCATCGAGCCCACCAAGCGCTACGCTGACTTGATTATTCCGCAAGGTGGCGAGAACAAGCGGGGCATTGCGATTCTCTGCAAATACATCGAGGGTCTCATGCCTACCGACACTACGTCCCTATAGCCTGTGCTTCGTTCAGATAGTACAAGCATATAATTGAGACAATCCACTCTTCGAAATGAGGAAATAAAAGTAATAAATGAAAAAAGTTAAGCAAATTTGAAAAATTTCTTTCAATTTGTTTGGCAGTATGACGAAAATGTTATAATTTTGCAACCACAACATTAAAATAATAAGATATGATGTCAATGAATTCTACATGTTGGTGCTGGCGTCGCTCAAGATTACAATAGTCGTGAGTCGCTTGACCGTGTGGAATTAATCAAACACCATAAAGGGTCTGCCGTTCTTACGACAGGCCCTTTTCCTTTTTTAATATATTTCAGAAACAAATCATTAAAGTATTCACTCATAAAAACCAACAACAAACATGAAACAGAAGAAATTTATCCTTCAGGAAAACGAGATGCCTACAGCATGGTACAACATTCAGGCAGATATGCCTAATAAACCAATGCCACCACTGCATCCAGGCACAAAGCAGCCTCTGGGCGTTGACGACCTCGCTCACATCTTCCCACGCGAGTGCTGCGTACAGGAACTAGACCAGGAACATGATTTCATTCCCATCCCAGAGGAAGTGCTGGAGAAATACAAGTACTACCGCTCGACTCCGCTGGTGCGCGCCTATGCACTTGAGGAAGCACTGGGTACTCCGGCCCACATTTACTTCAAGAACGAGTCGGTGAACCCACTGGGCTCTCATAAGATAAACTCTGCCCTCCCGCAGTGCTACTACGCAAAGCAGGAAGGAACAACCAACGTCACCACTGAGACAGGTGCCGGTCAGTGGGGTGCAGCGCTCAGTTATGCTGCCTCTGTATTCGGACTTGAGGCTGCTGTCTATCAGGTGAAGATCTCAATGCAGCAGAAGCCTTATCGTTCGAGCATCATGCGTACATTTGGTGCAGCCGTAACAGGTTCTCCTTCAATGTCGACACGTGCTGGTAAGGATATCATCACCCGCGATCCTCGCCACCCAGGTTCTCTTGGCACTGCTATCTCTGAGGCTGTAGAACTTGCCACAACAACTCCGAACTGTAAGTACACACTGGGCTCTGTGCTGAACCACGTTGCTATCCATCAGAGCATCATTGGTCTGGAAGCCGAGAAGCAGATGGAGAAGGCTGGTGAATATCCCGACATCGTTATCGCATGCTTCGGTGGTGGTTCTAACTTCGGTGGAATTGCGTTCCCCTTCATGCGTCATAACCTCAAGGACGGAAAGACAACAGAGTTCATCGCTGCTGAGCCCGAAAGTTGCCCGAAACTGACTCGTGGTAAGTTTGCCTACGACTTCGGTGACGAGGCTGGTTACACACCGCTGCTGCCGATGTTCACACTCGGTCATGGTTTCAAGCCTGCCAACATCCACGCTGGTGGTCTGCGCTATCATGGTGCCGGCATGATTGTCAGCCAGTTACTGAAGGACGGCCTGATGCACGGTGTTGACATTCCTCAGTTGGAGACTTTTGAGGCTGGTCTGCTCTTCGCCCGTACCGAAGGTATCATCCCTGCCCCCGAATCAAGCCACGCCATCGCTGCTGCTATCCGTGAGGCCAACAAGTGCAAGGAGACAGGAGAAGAAAAGGTAATCCTCTTCAATCTCTCTGGTCACGGACTCATCGATATGACGGCCTACGATCAGTACCTCAATGGCGACTTGATGGACTATAAGATTTCGGATACGGACATTGAGAACAACCTGAAGAGCGTACCGCAATAAAAGGTTAATAGTAAAAAGGTAAAAAACAAAAACGCATAGGCACATGAACAAGAGATATGAATATATCGCAATTTGTTGCTGTTACATCTGTCTGACTGACGGCTGCAGGCGATTGTGCATGTGCTGAAGTTTCTCTATTGAAAGATTTCATTATAGAAGAGAAATACAAATAATCAAGAGCCTCGCCAGTCAAGACAAAACTACTGGCGAGGCTTATAGCTATTGAAACCAGCAGATGTCTAGACGGGAAAGGTTCCTTACAAAATAACAATAAAAGGAAAGGAAAAGAACAATGAAGATTTACAACCATCTTACAGAACTCATAGGTCACACACCACTGCTGCGTCTGCAACAGCAGGAAGGCCAAATGGCTACCATATTGGCAAAGTTGGAATACTTTAACCCCGGAGGAAGCGCCAAAGACCGCATTGCAAAAGCAATGATTGAAGACGCTGAAGAGCGTGGTTTGTTGCGCCCTGGAGCCACCATCATTGAACCTACGAGCGGTAACACGGGTGTAGGACTGGCTTGGGTAGGATCAAGCAAGGGCTATCGCGTGGTACTGACAATGCCCGACACAATGAGTCAGGAACGACGGAACCTTCTTCGCGCCTTCGGTGCAGAACTCGTGTTGACGTCTGGGGCAGAGGGTATGAAGGGAGCAATAGCAAAGGCTGAAGAACTCCAAGAACAGACGGAAGGCTCCATCATTCTCGGACAGTTCATCAATCCTGCCAATCCCGCCATTCACGAAAGAACTACTGGCGAAGAAATCTGGGACGATACTGACGGCATCGTAGATATGTTTGTGGCAGGCGTTGGAACTGGAGGAACTGTCAGCGGTACGGGCAAGGCCCTGAAGCGTCATAACCCTGCCGTAAGAGTAGTGGCAGTAGAGCCAGCATCGTCGGCTGTACTTTCGACAGGTGTGGCTGGTAAGCACAAGATTCAGGGTATCGGTGCAGGCTTTGTTCCCGAGACCTATTCAGCAGACACCATCGACGAAATAAGCACTGTTAGTGATGACGAGGCAAAACTCCACGCACAAATCCTTGCCGACTCAGAAGGTCTGCTCGTAGGAATCTCATCAGGTGCTGCTTACGCTGCTGCATTAAAACTTGCCCGACAACCAGAAAATTTGGGGAAAACGATTGTAGTTTTGTTGCCTGATACGGGAGAACGATACCTCTCTACTGGCCTTTTTGAAAAATAAATGATGGAAGGAAAAGAAACCGAACGAATTATGACAGATAAAAGACAACTGCTACCCACCCAGCAAGAATTGGACGAACTGATGGAAATGTTGCGTGAGGCGATGTTTCCGATGGTCTATGGAAATGACAGAGTCGATCAAACAGGCGACTCCTCAGAAGAAAAATCTGACGAGACTCAGGAACAAACCGTAAGACTGCTTACCCGACTCGTTAGCAAAGTACTCATAGCCTGTCGCCAACAGACACCCGACGAAGCCTGGGAGGAAGCAGAGAAAATAGCGAGGGAATTTCTATGTCAATTGCCAGAGATAAGTCAGTTGCTCAATACCGATGTTGATGCAATTGCCGCCAACGACCCTGCTGTGGGTTCGCGCCTCGAAGTCATCTGCTGTTACCCTGCCATCACGGTAATGCTCCATTTCCGCGTGGCTCATGCTCTTCACGTTATCGGATTGCCGCTGTTGCCTCGTATGCTCACTGAGCGAGCCCACTCTATGACAGGAATCGACATACATCCTGCTGCTCAGATTGGCGCATCTTTCAGCATCGATCACGGCACGGGAATCGTCGTTGGTGCCACGTGCATCATCGGCCATCATGTGATGCTCTATCAGGGTGTGACACTGGGAGCCAAGAACTTTCATCACGATGCAGATGGTCGACTCCTCGATCACCCTCGTCATCCAATCATCGAGGACAACGTCACCATCTACTCAAACACCTCGGTACTTGGTCGTGTTCGCATCGGTCACGATTCGGTCATCGGTGGTAACCTCTGGATTACACACGACGTTGAGCCCCATTCGGTAATCAGGCAGTCGAAACCCGTAAAGCAGATAGGTTTCAGTGATGGTGCTGGGATATAGTATTTATCCTCAAGAGAATCAGAATCCTACATTAGGGAAATCAAGAAAATTTAGTTTATCAATTAATTATTTTCACATATTTCTTGCATATTCAAAAGAGATTGATTATCTTTGCGGTTTGAAAATCAAACCATAGAAAACAGACAAATATATGAAAAACTATTTCGATTTGAAAGGACACGTGGCAATCGTGACCGGTTGCTCAGGCGGACTGGGCGTACAGATGGCAAAGGCTCTGGCCAATCAAGGTTGTAATATCGTGCCAATTGCACGCAGAATGGAAAAACTCGAAGAAGTGGCAAAAGAACTACGCGATGATTATGGTGTAGAAGTTCTGCCGATTCGTTGTGACGTCACGAGCACTGAGATGGTGGAAGACGTTGTGAAAAAGACGATGGAACACTTCGGTCGTATCGACATTCTCATCAACAATGCAGGCACGGGCGCTGTTGCTCCTGCTGAAGACATCTCAGATGAACAGTTTGACAACGAGATGCAGATTGACCTCTTCGGTACGTTCAAGATGGCTCGCGCTGTGGCCAAACACGCAATGATTCCCGCCAAATATGGCCGCATCATCAACATTGCCTCTATCTACGGACTCGTAGGCAACAAGATTGCACCCTGTTCTCCCTATCATGCTGCAAAAGGTGGCGTAGTGAATCTCTCACGTGGACTTGCTGCCGAATGGGGTAAGTATGGAATCACCGTGAACACCATCTGCCCGGGTTATTTCTGGACACCACTGACGAAGAACACGCTGGAGACCGACTGGTTTACTGAATATGCTAAGCGAACAATCCCTGTTGAGCGCTACGGCAATGAAGGAGAACTCGATGCTGCAGCCATCTTCCTGTCGTCTCCTGCCTCAAGTTATGTCAACGGCGTAGCGCTACCCGTAGACGGCGGTTACACGTGCGTATAATTTAATCATAGACAAATATGAGAAAGAGCCTTGCAGTTAGATTGCAGGGCTCTTTCGTTTTATTTTTACCTTCAAAGAGATTTGTCAGATTTCTACCTTCAAAGAGATTTATCTGATTTTACCTCCAAAGAGATTTGTCTGATTTTACCTCCAAAGAGATTTGTCTGATTTTACCTTCAGAGAGATTTGTTTGATTTTTCCTTCAAAGAGATTTGCTTGAGAAACAATCTATTCCTCTCTGAAAGAATTTGGGGAACACCTTATTGAATGTTCTCAATGGCTCGCAGAACTGCTACTGCATCACCTACAGTAGGCACATCGCGCACATGCATCAGTCGACGACCTGTGGCTGAACCGCGCACTGCAATCTCCTTCAACTGACAACGACGAAGGTTTGTGGTGGCATAATTGATGACCTTATTGAAGGCTTCGCTCTGATAATAGGGACTATCGGCATTAGCAACGAACTGCATAATCATCAGTCCCTGTCGAAGCGTAATCTTCTCACAGCCAAGTCGTTTGCCCACACGACGTAGCATCACTACCTGCATGAGTTCCTCGCCCTCATGAGGCACAGGACCGAAGCGATCCTCCAACCGCTGGCGATAAGCCTGCAGCGTACGGTCGTCTTCAATCGCATCAAGTTCACGATAGAGCAGCATACGCTCCGACGAACCCGGGACATAAGTATCGGGGAAGTACATTGCGAGGTCGCTTTCCACAGCACAGTCGGCAACAAAGCCTGAGGCAACTGGTGAGAAAATCGACGATAGTGCATCCTCGTCTTTCCGTCTGCCTCTGCTTCTTGTCTGCTGCGAGGTTTCCTTTCCTGCTTCATCTTTCTTTCCTTCGCTCTGCACCAGAGCCGGAGTCTCGTTTCTGAGTTCGGCCATTGCCTGACGGATAATCTTCAGATAGGTGTCATAGCCCAGATCCTCCATGAATCCACTTTGCTCAGCACCCAGCAGGTTACCTGCTCCGCGAATGTCGAGATCCTGCATCGCCAGATTGAACCCGCTTCCCAACTCCGAGAATGTCTCCAGCGCTTCGAGTCGTCGGCGTGCCTCGGGGGTAAGCACCGACTTTGGTGGAGCCAGCAGATAGCAGAACGCCTTACGATTAGAGCGCCCCACTCTACCTCGCATCTGGTGCAAGTCGCTAAGTCCGAATCGGTGAGCATCGTTGATGATGATGGTGTTCGCATTGGGAATATCAATACCGTTCTCAACAATCGTCGTCGAGAGCAGCACGTCATAATCATAGTTGATGAAATCCAACACGACCTTCTCCAAGTCGTCAGGCTTCATCTGCCCATGTCCAATCACCACGCGGCAATCAGGCACATTCTTCTCAATGAGTCGCTTGATTTCCTCGAGATTCGAGATACGGTCGTTGACGAAGAACACCTGACCATTGCGCGACATCTCGTAATTGATGGCGTCGGCGATGAGGTCGCTGCCATAAGAGCCCAACTCAGTGTAAATCGGATAACGGTTGGGCGGCGGTGTGCGGATGATGCTCATATCACGGGCTCCCATCAGCGAGAACTGCAAAGTACGCGGGATGGGCGTAGCCGACATCGTCAACGTGTCAACACTCGCCTTCAACTGGCGCAGTTTCTCCTTCACGGACACACCAAACTTCTGTTCCTCATCAATGATGAGCAGGCCAAGATCCTTCCAGACCACCTGTTTTCCAATGAGTTTGTGTGTTCCGATGAGAATATCTATCTTTCCATCTTTCAGGTCGGCCAGAATCTGTTTTGTCTGTTTTGCCGAACGAGCACGCGAGAGATATTCCACACGAACGGGCATTCCTTTCAGTCGGTCGCGGAACGTCTGATAGTGCTGGAACGCCAGAACTGTTGTCGGCACCATCACTGCCACCTGCTTCGAATCTGCTGCTGCCTTAAAGGCTGCACGCACTGCTACTTCGGTCTTGCCGAATCCCACATCGCCACACACCAATCGATCCATCGGTTTCGAAGCCTCCATATCGGCCTTCACCTCCTGCGTTGCCCGAAGTTGGTCAGGCGTATCCTCATAGAGAAACGACGCCTCGAGTTCGTTCTGCAGATAGGAGTCGGGTGAGAATGCAAAACCCTTCTCCTTCTGTCGGCGCGCATAGAGTTTGATAAGGTCGCGGGCAATATCCTTTATGCGTGTCTTCGTGCGCTCCTTCAGACGGTCCCACGCACCCGAACCGAGAATAGAGAGTCGTGGCGGTTCGCCTGTATCACTTCGGCGATACTTACTAATCTTATATAAGGAGTGGATAGAAACGTCCACTTTGTCGTTGTGCTGATAGATGATTCGGATAACCTCCTGATACGATGACTGTCCCTGTGCGTTTGTAATGGGAATGCGCACCAATCCGCCAAACTTACCGATGCCGTAATCCACATGAACGAGGAAGTCGCCAACCTCCATCTCCTGCAGTTCCTTCATCGTCAGCGCCATCTTACCCGTTCGCGCCTTCTCGCTTCGAAGCGTGAACTTGTGGAATCGGTCGAAAATCTGATGATCAGTGAAGAAACATGCCTTCAGGTCGTGATCAACAAATCCCTCATGCAATGTATGGTCGACAGCAACGAAAGGCTCGCATTCCTCCACGATTTTCTTTCCACGCTTCCCCGAGCGAACACTCTTCCCCGATAAGATTTCCTCATCCGAAAGAATGGTCTCGACAGATGTCTCCTCTCCTCGTTTTCCTGAAGAGAAACTTCCACCCTGCTGAGAAGGATTCGAAGAAAGGTTTTCTTCCTCCAAAATCTCACGTAAGCGCTGATGCTGCTTGGGGCTATCTGCAAGCACGTAGAGTCTGTAGTTATGCTTTTTGTAATCAGCAATAGTCTGAGTGAGCAGGTCGATGTTCTTATGGAATAGCGGCTGGCCTGCCGTACTGAAATCGACCACAGCCTTAGCCTTTCCCTCACTTGCTCCTGAAGAAGCATGCAGACTCACACGGCGGAAACGAAATGCCGACTCTGCAAACCGCTCAGCCGAACAGAGTTGGCTCTCTCGGCGCAGTTCCTTCATGGCTTGCTGACGGTCCATCTCAGTGAGTCCTTCCAATCGGTCGGTAATCGCCTGCGACGAGAAACCTGCCTCAAAGATGCGGCCAATAGTTTCATAGACATAGAGATAGTCGCGCACCACGAGCACTGTATCGTCGGGAAGAAAGTCCAGAAACGGAACCTTCCCACTCTGATTGGCTGCAAGTTCGGGAACAATCTCCACCTGTTCCCGACGTTCCTTCGACAACTGATCCTGCACCTCAAACGTACGAATCGTGTCAATCTCGTCACCAAAGAAGTCGATACGGAACGGTAATTCGTGGGAGTAACTGAATACATCGAGAATAGAGCCTCGTACAGCAAACTGTCCTGGTTCATAGACGTAGTCGGTCTCCTCGAATCCACTATTGCGCAGTTGTTGCTCCAGTTCGACAATGTCAATTGTCTGGCCAACACTCAGTGTCAGAAGCGCCGTATCGAGTGTCTTCTGTGAAACCACCAACTCCGCCAACGCTTCGGGATAAGTGACGATATACGCAGAAGGTGCTTCCGACGTCAGTCTCGCCAACACCTCCGTGCGCAGAATCTCACTCGCCGCATCACGCTGACCGAACTTCACCGCCCGTCTGTAGGAAGAAGGGAAGAAGAGCACAGTGTTGGAATCCAGCAACTGCACGAGGTCGTTGTAGAAATAGCCAGCCTCGTCTGCATCCTGCAGAATGAACAACAGCGGCTGCTTGCACTTACCCGTAGCACGAAGCGCAGCAAACACCACCGGCGCCGCTGAGCCAACGAGTCCTTGCAGGGTAACCGTCTTCAACGATTTGTCACCCAGTACTATTCGGAGAGCGCCCACTTGGGTCGACTCGCCATATAATTTCGCAATGTCTTGTATTTTCATACTTTCTGCAAAGATACGAAATTTTTCAATCCAACAACACTATTTTGCAAGAATTATTCACTTATTTTCCATTCTTCTCGCTTTTTAGATACCTATCAGCCAAGTGCTTAGACGGATTCAAGAAAATGAAATGATGGTTAAACCTCGTTAATTCAGCAGAGAGTAGAGCAGAATTTATATAACTTTGCAAACACCACAGATAAATCTAATGCGCGACAAAGACTATCTGTAGAATAAGAATTTCACAAGACAAACAAACCAAGAAGAATCTGAATGTCGCCACAGAAGCGAATAATCAGAACTTCATACAAACGAATAAAGATGGAAAAGAGATATTCAGTCGTCATACTCTTCGCACTGGTCCTTGCATCAGGGCTGACAAGTTTTGGAAGTTATCGGTCAACGGAGCGAATAGTAACTAACGAGATGAATCGTGCTTTGGCGCTGACGATGGCTGAGCAGAAGAGCGACATCATCTGTCAGGACACGATACGGGTCTTCAACAGTCATCTGGAGACGGAACAACTTCGGGGCAAGGCCGTTCTCGCTGTCGACACTCGCCATCGGGAGTTTCGCTGCGTACCCAAATGTTCCGCTGCGACCATCTTTGCAATGTCCGACCAGAAGCCTGCTACTGTCCTCTGGACACTCACGTTGCTGTGGGCAACCTTCTGCTTCTATCGTCGCCGCCAACTGGTCACGCTGTTAGCCGATATGCAACAATATGGAGGATTGAACTATGCAGTGACAAGCGGAACTTTCTACGACGCACAAGGCGAGCGGGTCAAACTAACACCTATGCAGCAACAACTGATGGAGATGTTCTTCCGCTCTGAATCCCACCAACTGACGAAGACCGAAATCTGCAATGCCTTATGGCCCAAGAAAGACGACCCAAGCGATACTCTCTACACCCTCATTCGAAGACTGAAACCCGTAGTTGAACAACACTCTAACTTGAAAATTGAGTCCGACAGAGGGCGAGCCTACGAACTGAAAATCAAATAAAATCCAAAATTCAAGCCTTTAGATTCTTAACTTAAAACTCGATAATTGAAATTCTAAACCTGAAACTTGGGACTTGATATTTGGGACTCGAAATTTGGGACTTGAATCTTGAAACCTGAAACTTGGGACTCGAAACCTGAAACTTGAAACCCGAAAACTTGAAACCTGGGACTTGAAACCTGGGACTTGAAACTCAAAACTTAAAACAATTATCCACCAACCACACTAGATTACACAAAATTTACTATATTTGCCCATATATTCGAAAAAAATTGCTCCGTGAGGTTTAGTAAATTCTTTTTCGTGTGTATTAAGAGTGTATGAAAGAAAGTAGACAATCCATTCAGACGCTGTTCCATCAGCATTATCGGCAGATGTATCGGTTGGCCACCCTGCTACTGCACGATGATGCTGAGAGCAAGGATGTTGTGCACGATGTCTTTGCCCAACTGCTCGCTTCGCCCCAAAAAGAACTACGCGAAGAGACGGCTGCAGCGTTTCTTCTTACCTGCGTACGCAACCGATGTCTCAATGTGATTCGGAGTCGGAAGATTCAGGAGCGAGTCCAGCGGCTCTACCTCCTTGACGTCGACTCCACCATCATCCCCTCTGATCTTTTGGACGAAGAACTTAAAGCCCTCTCCGAAGGAATCAATTTACTGACACCTCCCGTATGTCGTGAGATCATCGAACTTCACTTCAGCGACGGGCTCACCTTTCGCGAGATTGCTCTTCGGCTCGGCGTCAGCGAGACCACTGTCTACAAGCATTTACGCAGCGCACTCAGTCAATTACGTTCACACCTCAAAAAAGAATAGCAACCTATGAACAAGACCGAACTATTGTTCCGCATGATGGAACAACCCCATAACTACACCGAGACTCAGTGGCAGGAGGTTCTCTCCAATGAGGAATGCCGCGAACTCTACAAGCTCATGTCGAAGACCCAGAGTGCTTTCGATTTGCAAAAGGAAATCACCGATGAAGAAATCGATGCTGAATGGCAACAACTGGAATGTGAGCAGCAGAACGCATCGCCTTCCTCAAATTCTGAATGTAACCAACAGAAGAAAACGTCATTCTTCTCTCTTTATTCTTTATTCACTAAAGTGGCCGCAATGTTCGTCGGACTACTGATGCTCTCTGGGCTCGCCTATGCAGCGATTCACTTCTGGAGAACCTCCACACCTGCTCCTAAGAACGAGGAAACTGAACTCACACAGACCAAGGACACCGTCAAAGCGACCTCAGCTCTCTCCAGTCCCGAGTCCGAACCTGAGGCTCCATACGTTTTCGACAACGTATCACTCGACAAGATTGCCCGCGAGATTGCCAACTTTCATCATCTGAACCTTGAGTTGCAAAACGAACGAGCCAGTCAACTTCGCTTCTATTTCGTATGGAAGAAGCAAGACAATCTGCAGACCGTCATAGAGCAGTTGAATCAGTTCGAGAGTGTGAATATCGCAGTGGAGAACGGTAAACTCTTGGTAAGATGAAAAAGACTATTCTGCTCCTCGTTTTCCTCTGTCTTGCCGCTTCGATTTCTGCCCAGAAAATCAGTCGAAGTTATCAGGACGTCTCTATGTCAGAGGTACTACGCGACCTGAATCAACTATCGCGCAAATACACCATCAACTTCCTCTATAACGATCTTGAAGACTTCCGAGTCAGCACCGAAATCCATCAAAAGTCAATTCCCGATGCTCTTCTGCAAGTCGTCGGGTTCTATCCCATACGCGTCGTCACGAATGATTCCATTATCACCGTTGAATGCACCCACAAGACCGACCTTCATCTGACGGGTAACATCGTCGATGAGAAAGGGCTGCCCGTAGCCTATGCCAACATTACGGTGCTGAATCCCGCCGACTCTACCCTGCTCTGTGGCGGAGTGTCGAACGAGAGCGGTGTGTTCGTCATTCCCATTGAGCAACCACAAGTACTCGCCCGAATCTCCTATGTTGGCTACAAGACCGTCACCCGACGATGCGATAAACCCGAAGCAGGAACCATTCGGCTGCAGCCCGACAGTTACAAACTCGACGGAGTCGTGATTGAAGGCGAACGACCTAAGGTGCAGATGGAAGGCAACTCTCTCATCATGAACGTTGAAGGCACTGTGTTGGAACGAATGGGAACGGCCGAGGACGTACTCTCGCGAGTGCCGACAATCAGCCGTAAGGGCGACAATTTCGAGATTCTGGGCAAAGGCGTTCCTGTCATCTATGTGAACAACCGCAAACTGAACGACACGAAAGAACTGAAGAACATTCAGTCGGACAATATCCGCAACGTAAAGGTCATTCAGAACCCAGGTGCACGTTATGACGCTTCGGTCAACTCGGTCATCATCATCCACACCAAGCGTGCCTCAGGCGAAGGTCTGGGCGTTGAACTGACATCGTGGAGCCGAAAGGGACACGGCTACACGAACAACGAACGCATCAACCTAACCTATCGCAAAGGCGGGCTGGAACTTTTTGCCAATCTCTTCGGAGCGTACAACAAGAACTGGAGCACGGGCGAGTTCAAGCAGACGGTCTATGCCGACACGCTCTGGGTGATCACCAACAAGCAGAAGGACATTAACCGCAATCCTTATTTCGAAGGTCGCGCGGGCTTCAACTATCAGTTTGACGACAACAACTCCTTCGGCGGATTCTACCAGAACACCTACGACTACGTGAAACTCCACAGCGAGTACGAAGACGACATCGAACTGATTGCCACAAATCCATTCACCGAAGAAGAGGTTCTGATTCCCTACGACCATCTGAAGAACAGCAGTACGCGCCGCAGCGAGGTGCTTCCCAAGCATCAGGTAAACCTCTATTATGTGGGCAAGATTGGCAAGACGAGCATCGACTTCAACGCCGACTACACTTTCCGAAAGCAGACCACCAGAAACCAACAACAGGAACTCAGCACAAAGGACATTGACCGCGATGTGAACACTGAGAACCTGACACGCAGCGAACTGATAGCCGAGAAACTCATCGTCAATCATCCGCTTTGGAAAGGTCAGATTGAAGTCGGCGAAGAATATACCCATACCCGTTGGAAGAGCAAATTCGAGAATGCTGAAGGATTTATTGCCAACAGCAACAACGAGCAGCACGAACAGTCCATCGCCCCCTTCGTGGAACTCAAGCAGCAACTGGGCCGCTTCCAACTGCAGGCAGGACTGCGCTACGAGCATGTAGAGGCAGAGTACTTTGTAAGTGGACAGCGACGAGACGATCAATGCCGAACCTACAACGACTTCTTCCCTTCGGTTGCTGCGTCAACGTCGCTGAAAGACTTCCAGTTATCGGTCAGTTACACCAAGCGCACCACCCGACCCTCCTATTGGCAACTGAGCAGCGACGTCATCTACGAGAACCGACTGAACTGGCAGACGGGTAATCCCTACCTGAAGCCCATCAAGTATCATAACATGAATATGACGCTGATGTGGAAGTGGCTTTATCTGACCACCAATTTCTCTCATTGCGTCGACCCGATTCTCTACACCGCAGGCTCGTTGGAAACAGACTCGAAGGTGAACTTCGTGACCTACAAGAACTACGATCATGCCGACTGGCTCACCATCACACTGGGAGCCCAGAAAAACATTCGAGTGGGCAGCGAGGCCACATGGACTCCACAATACAACATCATGCTGATGAAACCTTGGTTCGAATCAACCTTCCTCGACCAGCAGAAACGCTTCAATCATCCGATGCTGGCCCTGCAACTCGGCAATCTCGTCTCACTGCCACACGACTGGCTGCTGCAGGCCGACTTCAATATGCACACACACGGCTATCAGCAGAACGCATGGTTCAACTGCACCAACGCCATTCTTTCATTCAGTGTCAGCAAGGACTTTCTCAATCGCCGACTAAACGTCAAGTTGACAGCCAACGACATTTTCAACGGAGGCATCAATCGGTTTACGCTTTACAGCAATCGCCTGAAGATTAGCAAAACGGAGAACAACGACTCCCGTTGTGTCCAACTCTCCCTGCGCTACCGTTTCAACGTAACCCCATCGAAATACAAGGGAACTGGTGCCGGCAACGCCGAGAAGAGTCGCCTATAATATTGGTGGCGTCCCTGCGATTCTAACTACTTTTTTCACCTGCTTCATCATTACTACGAAAAAGTAATGACAAATTGCAGGCGCCACTACTTTTACGCTTTATTCTGACACAAATACTCTCTCATCGTGGAGCGAATCAAGGAAATAGATTTGTTGAAAGGTGTGCTGATTCTGTTGATGATCAGTTTCCACCTTGTCTATTTCGAGCATCTCTACCCGTATGCCAAGCAAGTGGTCCACACGTTCCACATGCCAGCATTCCTGATGCTCTCGGGCTATCTGCTGAAGGTAGAGCGCCCCTGGGTTCGCTTCCTACGCTCCATGCTCTACTTCCTGCTACCCTATCTCGTGATGGAGAGTGGCTACATCATGATGGCTTCGCTGCTACCCATCAACGAGCACATCGACAACCTCACCCTCGGTCTGTTCCTCGACAAACTGCTGCTCCACCCGCTGGGTCCCTATTGGTATCTGCATACACTCGTCATCTGCTCCTCATGCTACTACCTCATTTTTCACTACGTCAACATGAAGCCCCTCTCCAGATTCATACTCTTAGGCTTGCTCTTTCATTTCATTTCCAACCTATTGGGAATGATGGACCTCGCCTGCTCCTTCTACTTCCTCGCTGGAGCCATAGTCCATCAGAGCAGTCTTCCGTTGCTGCGTTTGTTTCAGTCGTCGTCAGTCGCCATTGTGGCGCTAATCGTTCTCATTATAGACCCTCAGAATCTCAGCAAGTCCACATCGGGTGGAATCCTCATCGTCTATCTCACCATCAGCGTCTGCCTCTTTGCCTTTCTCTATATGCCTGTAACTATGCGCCGCGTTTTGCAGTTTCTGGGCAGAAACACCCTCCCGCTCTTTCTCTTCTCACCGATGTTCACCATTCTCTGCAAGCAGTTGGTACCTTGGCTCTCATTCGACCCATCGGGCTTGCTGTTTCTCGTCTTCTCCCTACTGTTCTGCGTTCTCGGCAGCCTCACTGTTGCTTGGTTGTCAGACATCGTTGGCGTCTCCCGATGGCTATTCGGCAAACAACACATTCTCAACTGATCATGAAGGAACAAATTCTCAACAGAAATTGTCCTTTCGTTTTTTTAACATTACGAGATGCAAGTTTTTCGTCTTCCTGCATTTAATCAAGTAGAGTTAAACAACAAATAATGAATGCAACAATAAAGACTATGAAATTTTGCAAGATGGCACTGATGGTGCTGACGGTCTGTTCGCTCGCCTCTTGCGAAAAAGCAGACCCATTTAAGGAAACAGATTCGGGCATGAATACTTTGGGGTTCATGCTGGACGGAAAGAAAGTGGAATACTACTGGCAACCCACGTTGCCGCCCGCTGTCTATATGGAGTCAGTATGGGCGAAAGAATTTAATAACGACACACTTTTAATATATGCCCATTTGGAACCAGTTGAAGAATTGGGAGGAGATGGTTTCATCGTCATTAGCCTACCCGTAAAGATATTAACGCAAGGTGCCATATTAGAAAATGTGGCAGACATACAATTACCCTATCTTGCTGGGTCAGAGCAAGAAGGCAATATCACGCATCATTATCGCGAGATTCTGGACATTACCGCCTCACGCGTTGGCATTCGTACCTGTAAGCCCGGTGAAGTGCTCTCTGGTGTTTTCGGATTCGAAGGGGATGCTCACTTTATGGACGGAACAACAAAACACTTCACAATCACCGACGGACATTTCGACGTGAAGTGGGAAATATCTAAATATCCACAATTATGAGAATCTATAGTTTTTTCTTGATGATGCTTGCTGCTCTTTCGCTTGCCTCTTGCAGCAACGATGAAGACAACGACTTCGATGTAAACTGCCTCAGCGGAAGATGGTTGGAGGTCTACGACGACGGAGTTGTGAGTGAGGGCTTGGTCTATTACAATTTTGAGCCAATTGACGCGACAAGTGGCAATTGCATCATCTATTGCTACGACGTCTTTGCTGGCGACACGACCTATCAGCGAGGTTATATCCTCAAAAAAGAAGAGCGACGCATTTGTATTTTCAATAATCAGTATGGGGGCGTTCCTGACTCACAGACCTGGGACATCCTGAAACTCAACAACAGCCACTTGTCTTGGAGCCTTGAAGGCCGACCCGACATTGTTCAGAACTTTAAGAAAGTGAAAACATTCTTTGGAAATGCTGAACCCGATCGTTGAGAATTGATAGAAAACACTTCGAGAAGCAATTTTTCGTTTATTTCCACGTTTAATCAAATAGAACATAAACAACAATGAAAACTAAAATGGAAATCATGAAGATATGGAGACTCGCCTTTACGATGGTTGCTATTATTTCTCTCGCCTCTTGCAGCAGCGATGATGATGATGGCGACTGGGAAAAAATGAAGTGGACTTCAGAACAGAGCCTCAAGTCAGAAAAGGGCACCTATATCATCTCTGCTGAGGGGCAGACGGTGACTTTCGTTTGTAAGAACTATAAGGCCCCGTGGTTAGAATATGCCAACGTGGATGATGTGTATTTCAATCCCGACTGGGAAAATAACGACAACAAGCACATACAAGGCGAATGGTTCACTGTTGCCATCGAGGGAAACCGTCTGACCGTAACCTTCACCAAGAACACTGGTGCCGAACGCTCCGTCAGTATATCAACAACTGCTGGCGATATCTGGCACACATTCATTTTTAAGCAGGAGGCAGGGGGATAGGAGGAGAAACTCAAAAACTTTTGGTTTTTCGCTCGCTTAGTCGTACCTTTGACTTCGTCGAAAGTAGGCTTGGGTTAACGAGGGAAAATTTTCCCTGGTTAGTTATACGGACAAAAAGGGAGAACCCCGGCCTTGCTACTCCCTAACCAAGACGGAGTGTTTGTATGTCGCTACCAAGTTCAACGACGAGGCTGCATCTCAATAATAAAAAAATCAGCCTTTTTGTTTTGTATTATCTTCGATTTGCACTACCTTTGACTTCGTCGAAGGTACTCACGCTCGGAAAAAGCCAAATTAATTTGGTTTTTCGCTCGCTTAGTCGTACCTTTGCAAGCCGAAAGAGTTGTAGAGCAAAGGTAGAGGCATGATTGCAATTATCGTAATTCTTGGTTATCTGGTGCTGCTGATGTTGCTGAGCAGGCTGACAGCGCGGCGTTCGTCGAATGATGTATTCTTCAGAGGCGAGCGACGCAGTCCTTGGTATATGGTGGCTTGGGGCATGATTGGCGCATCGATTTCGGGCGTTACGTTTGTCTCTGTTCCAGGAATGGTGCTCCATCAGGACATGACCTACATGCAGACGTGCTTGGGGTTTATTCTCGGCTATATGGCAGTAGCGTTCATCTTGCTGCCCATCTACTACAAACTCAACCTCACCACCATCTATTCCTTCCTGGGCCAACGGCTTGGACGCGAGGCCTACAAGACAGGCTCGTGGTTCTTCCTTCTCTCGAAGATGACGGGCGCAGCAGCCCGATTCTATGTGGTTTGCCTCGTGGTCTGGCAAATCTTACGCCTCACCTTCTTCTCTGCTTCTGAAGGAGGAACGAGTTGGAATATGGGCTCGCTCACTGGAGGTATGGACCTCTCGTTCCCCCTGACGGTCGTCGTAATGGTTTTGCTCATCTGGCTCTACACGCGACGAGGCGGCATCAAGACACTGGTGTGGACCGACGGCGTGCAGACGGCCTGTATGTTTGGCGCATTGCTGCTCATCATGTATGAGGTGATGGGCGAATTGAACCTGAACTTGGGCGAAGCCGTTAGCGCAATTGCCAGTAACGAACATTCGCGTATGTTTGTGTTCGACGACTGGGTGTCGCGTCAGAACTTCTGGAAGCAATTCCTCAGCGGTGTGTTCATCGTTATTGTGATGACGGGCTTGGATCAGGACATGATGCAGAAGAACCTCACCTGCAAATCGCTTCGTGACGCACAGAAAGACATGTGTACCTACGGACTCGCTTTCGTTCCCGCCAATCTGTTGTTCCTCTCGCTGGGCGTACTGCTGGTGCTGCTGGCTCAACAACGCGGAGTTGCGCTGCCTGCAGCAGGTGATGAGTTGCTGCCGATGTTTGCAGCCACAGGTTCACTGGGGCAAGGCGTACTGGTGTTATTCCTGCTGGGAATGATTGCCGCATCGTTCTCCAGTGCCGACTCGGCGCTGACGGCAATGACTACAAGTTACTGTGTAGATATCTGCCAGCGTCCTGACGATGAGCGTCTGCGCCGACGTGTTCACATCGGAATGGCAATCGTCTTCGTAGTAGTCATCCTGCTCTTCCGACTCGCCAATTCGCCCAGCGTCATCGACGCTATCTACGTGATGTGTGGCTATACTTATGGCCCGCTGCTGGGATTGTTTGCGTATGGGATAATTGTAACTAAAGTAAGGGGCAAGGAGCAGGGGGCAAGGGACAAGAGAATAGCACTGACTGCCGAAGAAGCAAATACTATTCAAACTGGGAGCAACAGAACTGATGATATTCAAACTGAGAATAACTTATCTGATGCTATTCAAACAGAAAGCATTCAAACTAAGAATAATTCATCCAAGCCCAATAGTACCGAGACCACCAAATCTAATTCTATACAAACAAAAACCTCCCCGAAGGGAGGCTATGTGGGAGCGATTTGCATTGCTGCACCGCTCATTTGCTTTGCCATTGACCAACTGAGTCAGCATCTGTGGGGTTATCGTTTTGGCTACGAACTCTTGATGCTGAACGGACTGCTGACTTTCTGTGGCTTGTGGATTTCAGATAAACTCACGAATCATTTCACGCCTGCAGCCTGAAGATAAATCAGGTGCTTGTGCTGCAGGTCGGCAAAGGCTTCGGTGTAGTGGTCACAAGCCTGCTGATAGAGCAACTGTGCCTCCAGCAAATCCGACATTTTCGATGTGCCTGCCTTGTAGAAATTGCGGTTCAGTCGCAAGTTCTCCTCTGCCTGTTCAATGCCCCGCTGTGCAATCTCCACCTGCTGTCGGGCCTCGTCAGCATCGTTCCACGCCTTCTGCAATCGAATGTTCAGCAACTCCGCATTGTCCTCGAGTTGCTCCTGAGCCTTCTGCAGTTGAATCTTCTTGTGCTTCACGTTGTGAGACCCTCCCCACCAGTCGGAAATAGGAACGCTCACCGTAGCGAAAATCAAGCCGAACGTGCGGTCGCACTCCATCAGATTATGATAGTTGTAGCCTGCACCGACGGCCACGCTGGGCAGATTCTTTCCCATCGCCATCTTCTTCTGCAGTTCGGCAGCCTCGACTTGTTTCTCGAGCAACTGATATTCGGGCAGAAGGTTCAGCGAAGCCATCTGTGGAGTCAGTTCTTTGCCTGCTCCGCCTTTCGGTGTCACCATACTGGCGTCAACCGAGAAGTCTTCGTTGCTGAGCCCACAATACTGCGCCAGCAGGAGTTTCAGCACGTCGATACCGTTCTGCAACTTCACCTTCTGACTCTCCATATCGTTCTGACGCAACTGCACCTGCAGCAGGTCGTTGCGCATTGCCACACCTGCTCTCACGGCCACATCAACATCCTTATAAATGTCGGCGAGCATCGTGTCGACGGCGGCAATGGTCTTCTGCTTCTCGTAGAGCGACACCAACTGCCAATAGTACTGGCTGACGGTCTGCTCCACCTCGTTCTCAGAGAGTTGCAACTGCAGTTCGCTCACCTCTTCGCCCACACGTGCCAACTTGTTGCCGTTGACAATCTGACCGCCTGCAAACACAGGCTGCATCGCCATGACCGAAGCAATGGTTCCATTCTTCATCATCGTCATACTCATCGGGCTCGACAAGGCTGCAAGAGCCTCAGGCGGGAACGACTGCGCCAGCGCTGCTCCCAGTTCGGGAGTAATCATCGAAGACGGGTCGATGTCCATCTTCGCCATTCCTCTGTTCGCGTTGAAGGCCATCGCCGTCGCGCTCACATTGGGGAAATACTTCGTGAAAGCCTCACGTCTCTGTTCCTGAGCCGCAGCAATGTCCTGACGGGCAGAACGCATTGCAATATTGTGCTGCAGGGCTGAGTCAGTGAGTTGCTGCAGCGTGTAGGTCGACTGAGCAGTTGCAATCTCGCAACTCATCAGGAAAATCGCTGATAAAAGAGCGTATCTCATATTTATATTTTGTTAGGGGCAAGAATTATTATTAGGGGCAAGGGACAAGGGGGCAAGGGGCAACTTTTGGAGCAGTGAGAACCATCAAGTTTACTTGTTTGGTCGAATCGCGACTAAAGTCGACGAAGTCAAGAGATTACCTTTTCCTCGACCTATTCCCTCAGTTATTTGTGATCTGTGAATTGTTATTTGTAATCTGTTATTTGTGACTTGTAATTTGTAATTTGTATCCGTTTCACTTTTTCGTCTGCGTCAGTTTCCAATACAGCACGGGCAGGACGGTGACCACCAGAATCAGCGCACCGATACCACCTGCGAAGATGGTGACGCCTACAGGCATCCAGAACGAAGAGCCTGCAATAATCATCGGAATCACACCCACAGCCGTCGTTGCGGTTGTCAGGAAAATAGGCACCATGCGTCGGCGGCCAGCCTCATAGGCGGCTCGTTTCACCACAACATCGTCACGTCTGTGCCCACGTTCCTCTGCCCGCAGCAGATTGTCGGCATGTTCATAGATGAGGATTTCGTTTCGCATAATCATTCCCATGAGCGTGATGAGTCCGAAGATGCTCGTCAGACCAATCGTTCGATTCATCACTCCGAGTCCAATGAGCGTTCCTGGGAGCATCAGTCCGAGCGCCGCCATACAGAGCGTCGTAATGCCGAAGCGCTTGAAGTTGAACAGTAGGAAGAAGAATATGATAATCATTGCGATGATGATGCCATAGTAAATCTGCGGCGTGTTCAGTCGGTTGTATTCGAGTTCACCGCCCAGTTCTGCGCGTACGCCCTCAGGCAGTTTGAGTTCCTCCTGCATCTTCTCCAGTTTCGCCTCCACGGGAGCAGCATAGACACCCCGCTTGAACTCGGCAGTAACAGTCAGACAGCGTTCGCCCGAGCGGTGCATAATACGGCTCTCGCTCCACTTCGGCTTCACCTTTGCCACCTGTCGGAGCGGCACAGTCGATGTTGTCGACGACTGTGAGCCGAGCGATGAAAGTTGCGCGCTGATGGCAGCCATTGGTGAATTGATGCCGATATTCTCCACATCGGAGATGTTCATCTCTGCCGTATCGCGCACGATGATAGGCATTTCGTAGTCGCCTTCCCAGATGCTTCCCACCTTCATGTCGCCCGTCGATGTAGCAAGCGCCATTGCGGCAGTAGCGCGGTTGATGCCGAGTTGAGCCGAAGCCACTGGGTCGAGTTCGACGTTGATGAGCGGGAACGGCTGCAGGAAGTCGCTGTGGACCCATTCCAGTTCGTCCATCTGGCGCATCTGCTCCATCATGCGCTCAGCAGCCACATGCAGCGAGTCGAGGTTGTCGCCATAGAATCGGAATTCGAGTTCGGGCACCTCCAGCAGGTCGAGTCGCTTGAACTTCACGTAAGCCTCGGGGAATGCCTCCGACCACTTCGGCTGATAGTCGGCCAGCAGGTCGAGCGTTGCCTGTTGCGAAGTGGTGTTCACGATGAACTGAGCGAAGTTGCGACCAGCCATTTGTGGTGCATACGTAGTCTGGAAACGCGGCGACGAGCATCCGATGAATGAGGTAATGCCCGTGATGCGCTCGTCCTTCTCTATCGCGTGGCGCACGCTGTCGGCAACGACCTTCGTGTCCTCAAGTCCCTTTCCGTCGGGCAGGAATATCTCCACCGCAAACTGGTCGCGGTCGGCAAATGGGAACAGTCGAATCTTCAGCGTCGGCAGGATGAGCAGCGAGGCAGTAATCGTAGCCAGACAGATGGCGATCGTTGCCCACGGGTGACTGAATGTCTTCTCCAACACGCTGTCGTAGATTTCCTGTACGCGGTCGGTGAGGCGCTTGCCTTCCTTCTTCTCAGGCACTCCGATAATCTTCACGCAGAGGAACGGAATGACCGTCACAGCCAACAGCAGCGACGTCATCAGGTTGATGGTGATGGTCCAGGGGAAGTCTTCAAGCGCATCGTAGAACGCACCCGAGAACGTCAGCAGGAAGGGATAGAAGATTGCGCAGATGCAAATGGTAGCGAGCATCATCGGCATGAAATATTGCGAGACCGAATTGATGGCGGCTTCCTTCGGCGGAATGCCCTTGTTGGCGTATTCCAGATAGCCGTCGATGACCACAATCGAATTGTCGACAATCATTCCGAGCACCACGATGAGTCCAGCCAGCGTGACGATGTTCAGCGGAATGTTGGCGAAATACATGATGGCAACGGAGATGAACGTACTGAGCGGAATGGTGATGGCTGCCACAATCGCTGAGCGCAATGGGAACAGCACCATCATCACCAGAATGATGACCACCATCGAGAGCAGCAGGTCGCGGAGGAAGTCCTTGATGCTGTCGCCCACCACTTTCGGCTGGTCGGCGATGCGGGTGATGGTGACGTCGTCGGGCAGTTCATTGGCGCGGAAATCGTCGAGCACCTCATCCACATCGTCGCCATAGGCCATGATGTTGTTGCCCGAAATCATCTCGAGCGAGAGCAGCACGCAGGGGTGTCCGTCCTGTTCGATGTAACTCACCGATGTGTCGTATTCTCTTTGCACACGGGCAATGTCGCGAATGCGGACTATCTTGCCCGAAGCAGGGTCGCTGTAGATAATCTGGTTGGCAACCTCCTCCACGCTGTTCTGAGTGGGTTCGATGTGGATAATCGACTCCTGATGGTCGCTGACCAGACTGCCTGCCATCGTCGTGAATCCTTGCGTCTGCAGGGCTGTCATCAGTGTCTGCTGACCGATGCCGAAGGCCTCCAGCCGCTGACGGTCGATGTAGAGGCTCACTTGCTCCTTGTGGTCGCCATAGAGCCTGACGTTAGCCACCGACGGAATCTTCCGCAGATGGTCGGAGAGCAGGTCGCTGTAGTCTTGCAGTTCGCGATAACTGCGCTCCATGCTCTCAATGGCGATGAGCAACGCTGAGGTGTTTCCGAAGTCGTCGTTGGCTACGAGCGCCATCACGCCGCTGGGCAGACTCTGCTTGTAGAGCGCCAGTCCATGCTTAATCTTGCTCCACACCTCGTCTTTGTTGTTCACGTCGTCGTTCAGGTTTACCAGCACCATCGCCATTCCGTTCTGGGAGGTCGATGTGGTCTTCGTGCGATTCACTTCGCCGTAGGTAAACAGGTAGCGTTCCAGTGGACGAGTCACCTGCTCTTCCACCTCTTCGCTCGTGGCACCTGGGTAGACCGCAACCACCACGCCCTGTCGGATGGTGAATGGTGGGAACTCATCCTTCGGCATGTCCCACATGCCGTAGATGCCGATGCCAAACAAGATGCCGATGAGCAGCAGCGTAATTCTATAGTTGTCGAGTGGCCAACTAATCCACTTAGTTTTTTTATCCATTGTTGTTATGAGTTATGTCGTTATAATAGGGGCAAGGGGTAAGGGGCAAGGGGCAAGAGATATGCTTTCGAGGAGCAAGGAACGAGGAACGAGATTAGCCTCGTCTGGTAATTTTTAACCACGGATGACACAGATTTTTCTTAAGTTTTAAATGTCACGGATTTTCGTTCACCGATTTTCACAGAAACTGCTGCAAGTCTGCCACGAATTACTCATTTCTGATTACTCATTATTCTTTGCCCACAGATTACACAGATTTTCTCAGATTTCTTTTTATTCAAATTTTGTCTGATTTCACTGATTAGTGCGATACAAGTGGCTGTCTCTAATTCCCCTCCTCCGGGGAGGAGGGGTGTAGTGAAGCGAAGCGGAACGAGGGGTGGTAGCGATGAAAAGGGTTTCTACCAATTATTTTGTCGAGCATCATTTTTCTCTACCACCCCCGCCTTCGGCTGACCCCTCCTTCCAGAAGGAGGGGACCTCGTGGGTGCCTTTTCTCCTCATTTCCACAGTGCGCTGCAAGTACCCCGAATTTCCAAATTTGATTTACAAATAGAATATCGTTTTAGGCGTATTACCTTGCGCGCTTGCGCGCCCTGTTTTCTTATGTTTTCTTATGTTTTTAACTGTTTTCTTAAAGCCGCCAACGGCGGAACTTGTCCAGAGATATTACTGCGGGTAACTCTCAAACTATGTTACTTTGTTACCTTGTTACTTTGTTACTTTGTTAAAATTTTACCTTCGTCCCCTCACTGAGTTTCTGGTAGCCTTCGGTCACAATTCGCTCGCCAGCCGTCACTCCGCTTGTAATACAAATTCGGTTGCCCTGAGATGCTCCGATGGTCACAGCCTTGCGATGGGCAGTCTTCTGGTTGTCAATCACCCACACAAACAGCGAACCGTCTGCGCGGCGCTGAACGCTCGTAATGGGCAGCGTGAACGAGCCAGCCTTCGACTCCACATCCTTCGACGTAGCAGGCGTGTTGCCCAACTTCACACTCGCCACCATACCTGGCAGCAACTTGCGGTCGCCGTTCGCCACATTGATACGTATATCATAGGTATGCGTGAGCGCGTCGGCCACAACACCCTTTTCTATTCTTCCACCGTTCACCTTCTTTCCTGCAGCCTCCACGATGATCATCGAGGGCGTGTGAGCCGTGATGGCATTCATCTCAGCCTCAGGCACCGACACGCGGACCTTCACCCTCGACACGTCCATAATCGTCACTACAGCCTGAGAGGGCATTGCGGTCTCGCCCGCCTTCACCTGCTGACGACCGATGATTCCACTGACGGGAGCCTTCAACTGGCAGTCGGCAAGGTTCTTCTTGGCTACAGCCAACTGCGACTTCGCCTGTGTCACCTTGCTCTGAATCTCCACCCACTGGGCTTCAGGCAGCGAACCAGCATCGTGCAGCATTCCATAGCGCTTCAGGGCGTCGTCGGCCTGAGCCATCTGAGCCTCCGCACTGGTGAGCATGTTGCGCGCCTGAGTGTCGTCCATCACGGCCAACAACTGACCGCGACCGACGGCCTGACCTTCACTGACCAGAACGCGCTTCACCACGCCCATGCCCGTGAAACTCACGGCTGTGGCCTCATTCTCCTCGACGATGCCCACATACGTCTGGTCCGAAACCTGACTACCTGCAGCCACCAACTCGGTCTTCACCTGTGTGGGAGCCTTCGCCTTGTTCTCTTTCTTCTCACTACATGAACTGCTCAGCATCCCTAACGCCAGCAGCAGAAATATTGCTTGTTTTTTCATATCCATTGTCGAAAATTCCAAAATCGATTGCAAATTTGGCAATAATTTTCCGAAAAAGAATGTTCGAATTGGAATTTTATTATTTCAAAAAGTACCTAAATGGAGTTATAGAACATTAAATTGCCGATATAGAACATGATTCTTTCATTCTTTTTTCCCATCTTTGCAGACGAAAAATAGAAAATGCTAAAATGAACGAACAAGAAATCCATTCTTTAAACAACGTCGCCGAAGCCCAAAAAGAGATGCGGGTCGACTTAAAAATTGACTATCTGGACGATGACATTATCATGATCGACAATGTCAAGATGCTCAGCGAACCCAGCGCCACGCGCATGCAGATGAACGCCTTTGTCGTGTGCTATGCGGGTCGTGCACAGTTCGAACTGAATGGCGTCACGAAGAAACTCAGTGAAAATCAGGCGCTCATTTGTCCGCCAAACACTGTGTTCAGCAACTTCCTGCTCAGTCCAGATCTCGACCTCAAGATGATATTCCTCACCGACCGCATCCTGCATAGTTTCCTCCGTGAAAAAATGAACATCTGGACGCGCGCACTCTATATCAGCCGGCTTCACATCTTCAATATCGGACAAGACCAGAGGGAAGGTCTTGAGTTGTTCAACCGCATGCTCAACCTGAACCTCAACACGCAAATCGACCATCCCTATCGCACCGACATCATGCAGTCGTTGTTGCGTGTGGCGGTCCTCGGCATCTGTGGCACCCTCGAGATGATGCTGAAGAAGGGCGACTACTCTCTGCTTGCCGACGAGCAACTGCCGCCCAATGAAGCCACGTTCGGGCCTGCTGTGGTGCGCACATCATCGCAGGTGCTGTTCCAGCGATTCCTCAATATGCTCAATAATACGACACGCCGCCATCGCTCTGTGCAGTCGTTTGCCGACGAGTTGTGCATCACACCGAAGTATCTGTCGGTAATCTGCAAGAAAAACTCTGGCAAGACCGCTAATGCCTGGATCACGGAACATCTCCTCGAGGACATCCGCTACTATCTGCGCGACACCGACTACAGCATGAAGGAAATCAGCAATCTGCTCGGCTTCCCCAACACCTCCTTCTTCGGCAAATACGTCAAGGAGCATTTCGGCATGACCCCAACCCAACTCCGTAAGCAGTAAGTGGGATTAGAGTAAAGTGGAGAGTGGAGAGAGGAGAGAGATTTGAGCATTCCCATTGGAAAGCGGCCTAAGCCAAAGGGGATATTCGAATGGAAATTGGAAAATGGAAATTGGAAAATTATAACTGCTGAGTTCCGCCGTTGGCGGCCTTTAGAAAACAAGAAAAAACATAAGAAAACAGAAGAAAACATTTGGCGCGTTGCGCCAAGTATTACGCTAACGCGACATAAAAAAAGCAGACCAAACGAGGCAGAAATTTAGTAATCAAAAAGCGGGCTGAAGGCCCAGCAAGCAAACAGCCCAGGGCAGCGCCCTGGGTTTATAGATGAACAACAAATCGTCGCCCTACAGGGGCAAAAGATTATTTTCTCAAGAATTAGAGAATTATAGAATTTCCTGCT
>JAILFH010000004.1 GCA_024697645.1 Prevotella sp. | reverse complement strand
TAAGACGTGTTTTGAGTGCGCGTTTTCCTGAGCCTTATCGAAATGCAAAGGTATAAAAAATACGAATATCATGCAACAACCTACGCACCAAAAATTTCAATTTTTACAAAAATTAAATATGGTTTTTCTACACCCAATCAGCACCTCTGCTCAAACAAAATTCCGCAACTCTTTGACGCATAAAAAGTTATCAACTCGCACAAGACTTTTTTCTAGTTTTTCTCATTCCACTCTCCTCTCTCCACTCTCCACTTCTCTCTAATTCATCGGCTGAAACTCTCCTCAAAAGTTTTTAAGGGAAATATTTTCGGAAAAATTTTGCATTGTCATTTCTAATTCTATTTTGGCTTCGCCGAAAATAGGTGGCATCTCAACAATAAAAATGAAAATTTTCCATTTTCATTTTGTATTGTCCTCGATTTGCACTATCTTTGGCTTTGCCGAAAATAGGCGGCATCTCAACAATAAAAATGAAAATTTTCCATTTTCATTTTGTATTGTCCTCGATTTGCACTATCTTTGCAGATTAAGCGGTAAGGCGCTAACCTAAATATCGTAATTATGGCAAAGAAGAATAATACGGCTGACCTTGGTTTTGAGGATAAGATATGGAAGGCGGCAGATGTGCTGCGTGGCTCCATTGATGCGGCTGAGTATAAGAACGTAGTGTTGGGACTGATATTCCTGAAGTACATCTCCGACTGTTTCGACGTGAAGCACCAACAATTGGTGGAGGAGGGTGACGGCTTCGAGGAAGACAAGGACGAATACACGTCGGAAAACATTTTCTACGTGCCTGCAGATGCTCGCTGGAGCGTGATTGCGGCTGCGGCTCACACGCCTGAAATCGGAAAGGTGATCGACAATGCGATGATGGAGATTGAGAAGGAGAACGACCGTCTGAAGGGTGTGCTGCCGAAGAACTTCGCGCGTCCTGACCTCGACAAGCGCCGTCTGGGTGATGTGGTCGACCTCTTCACGAACACGCTCGAACTGGGCAAGCAGGAGGAGAACAAGGACTTGCTCGGTCGCACCTATGAATACTGTCTGTCGCGCTTTGCCTCGCTCGAGGGCAAGAATGCTGGAGAGTTCTACACGCCGAGTTGCATCGTGCGCACTATCGTGGCAGTACTGCAGCCCTTCCGAGGCCGTTGCTACGATCCAGCAATGGGTTCGGGCGGCATGTTTGTGCAGAGTGCCGACTTCGTGAAACACCATCAGGGCGACATCAAGAACCTTTCTATCTTCGGTCAGGAAATCAACGCGAACACGCGCAAGATGGCGATGATGAACCTTGCCATTCGAGGCATTGAGGCCAACTTAGGCGATAGGAATGCCGACACCTTCTTCGACGACCAGCACCCTACGCTGAAGGCCGACTACGTGATGGCGAATCCGCCATTCAACATGAGCGACTGGGGTGCAGACAAACTGCAGGAAGACGTGCGCTGGAAGTATGGAATCCCGCCTGCAGGCAACGCCAACTTCGCTTGGCTCGAGCACATGATTAGTCACCTCTCGCCAACAGGCCGTATCGGTATGGTGCTCGCCAATGGCTCGCTGAGTAGTCAGAGCGGCGGTGAGGGCGACATTCGCGAGAACATCCTGAAGGCCGACCTCATTGAGGGCATTGTGGCCCTTCCCAGTCAGTTGTTCTATTCTACGGGCATTCCCGTCTGCCTCTGGTTCCTCAATCGTCAGAAGACGCAGCAGGGGAAGGTGCTGTTCGTTGATGCCCGAAACATGGGAACAATGGTGACGCGCAAACTGCGTGAACTGACTGAAGCCGACATCAACCATATTGCCGACACGTTCACTGCCTATCGCGAGGGAACGCTCGAGGACGAGAAAGGCTTCTGCGCCGTGAAGACCCTCGACGATATTGCCGCCCAAGACTATATTCTAACCCCTGGTCGCTATGTAGGCATAGCCGAACAAGAAGACGACGGCGAGCCCTTCGCCGAGAAGATGGAACGCCTCACCACCGAACTCAGTGGCCTCTTTGCCGAGAGCCACCGCCTGGAAGACGAAATCAAGAAGCAACTGGGTAGTATCGGGTATAAACTGTAAGGAGGAAAGAGTATGGGAGAGTGGAAAGAATATAAGTTGGAGGAACTTTGTGAGATTCTCGATTACAAGAGAATTCCTTTGTCTTCTGGACAACGTCAAAAAAGGAAGGGTGCCTATCCTTATTATGGCGCACAGGGGATAATAGATTATGTTGACGACTATCTTTTTGATGGTGTATATTTATTGGTAGCAGAAGATGGAAATAATGTATTAACTCAAAAGGAAAATATTGCCATAATTGCTACGGGTAAATATTGGGTTAATAATCATGCTCACGTTTTGGGGTATAATGGGAAATGTGATTTATATTTATTGGGTTATATTTTAAACTCAATGGATATTTCAGGTTATGTAACGGGGTCTGCTCAACCTAAACTTAATCAAGCCAATCTTGTTAATATAGAAATTAAGATTCCTACATTGGAAGAGCAAAACAGGATAGTTTCTATCCTCAAATCCCTTGATGATAAAATCGAGAATAATAGGCGAATCAATGAGAATTTGGAGCAACAGGCGCAAGCATTGTTCAAGAGTTGGTTTGTTGACTTCGAGCCATTCAAAGACGAAAAGTTTGTCGAGTCTGAATTAGGCTTGATTCCTGATGGCTGGAGAGTGGGTACGCTGGATGAAATTTGTTCTTTCATTTCTCGAGGTTTAACTCCGAAATATGATGATTCAACAAATGAATTTATATTGGGGCAAACTTGTGTTCGCAATAATATTGTAACTCTAACCAATGCAAGAAAACACCTTCCAAAATCAAAGACTGAAAAGTGGGTTAATCAATGGGATGTTCTCATTAATTCTACAGGAATTGGTTCATTAGGTAGAGTCGGTGTAGTTTATTTTGACAAAGACAATGTTGCGATTGATTCACACCTTACTGTTGTAAGAGTGGACGACCCTATACTAAGACATTATGTTGGAAGAAATTTGCTAAGTCGGCAAATTGAAATTGAGAATATGGCTGTTGGAAGCACGGGGCAAACAGAACTACCAAGAGATAGTGTGAAAGCAATGCTAATCATTTTGCCCCCAATAGATTTATTAGAAAAGTTTAATTCTATCATTGAGCCTATGGCATTGAAAATGTATAGGAATATAGATGAATCTGAACGTCTCTCTCAACTTCGTGACACCCTTCTTCCAAAGTTGATGTCGGGCGAGATAGTGATTGAATAGCAATTTCGATATAGTTCGAACTAACATTTGAATGATATGAGCACCGAAGACGAATTTCTTACCCCGAACGGGCAATATCAGAACCTGAAGGTTTACGACGTGGGGCGTTGCATCTACGCCATCACCTACTATTTTGCCCATAAGTATCTGAAGCCTGGCGACCGCACGATAGACCAAATGGTGATGGCGGCTCGGTCGGGCGTGCAGAACATCGTGGAAGGAAACGTGGACGGAGCAACCTCTCGCGAGACCGAACTGAAACTGACGAATGTGGCTCGAGGGTCGATGCACGAACTGCTGTGCGACTATCGCGACTATCTGATGCTGCGGCAACTGGAGCAGTGGGATGTGAACAGCGAGAAGGCCAAGCAGACCCGCCGCGTCTGTCAGCAGCACAATGACCCCGCCTATTATCAGGAGGCCATCAAGACCCGCTCCGACGAAACCATCGCCAACATCGCCATTACGCTCATCAGCCAGTTCGACGTGATGATTGCCGGGCTGCTGAAGCATCTGAAGGCGGAGTTTCTGAAGCATGGTGGCGCAAGAGAGGAAATGACCCGCGCCCGACTGGAGTATCGCCGTAGGCAGGAGCAAGGAGAGCCGAGGAATCGGAGCGAGCGGAGGGAGCCGAGCAATCAGAGCAATCCGAGTTATCGGAGTAATCCGAGCAATCCGAGCAATCCGAATAATCCGAGTAATCCGAACAATCCGAATAATCGGAGCAATCAGAGTAATCCGAACAATCCGAATAATCGGAGCAATCCGAATTATCGGAGTAATCCGAATAATCCGAATAATCGGAGCAATCCGAGCAATCCGAGTAATCCGAGCAATCCGAGTAATCCGAGCAATCCGAGTAATCGGAGCAATCAGAGCAATCCGAATTATCCGAATAGTCGGAGTGAGCGAAGCGAGCGGAGCGGCTCCGACGGCTCCGACGGTTCCGACGGTTCCGACAATCTCCGATAAGAATTCCGACAGAAACAAGAAGCAAGCAACAACCAAACCAAGAATACGCTTATGTCAGACTACAACGAAGACCATTACGAGCAGACCTTGATAGAACTGTTTACGGAGAAACTGGGCTACGACTACCTGAGCGGCTACGACATTCAGAGCGCGTTTGCCGACAAGGACTACTACTGCCCAGTCTATCTGGAGCGACTTCGGACGATGCTGCAACGGCTGAATCCGAAGATGCCTCAGGCGGCTCTGGACGAGGCTGAGCGAAAACTGATGCACATCGAGGCTGGAAACATGGTGCAGAACAACGAGGTGTTCATGGACTATCTGCAGCACGGCATCGAGGTGACTTTCCACGACGGACGGGAACTGAGAAACGACCTGGTCTATCTGGCTGACTATAAGGACGTAGGCAGGAACGACTTCCTGCTGGTGAACCAGTGGACTTACGTGGAGAAGTCGAAGAAGCGTGCCGACCTCATCCTGTTTCTGAACGGACTGCCCGTGGTGCTGATGGAACTGAAGTCGCCTTCGCGCGAGGAAACCGACGCGAGCGCCGCCTACCGACAACTGAAGAACTACATGAAGGAGATTCCGACAATGTTCACCTACAACGCCTTCTGCGTGATGAGCGACATGACGGAGTCGAAGGCGGGAACCATCACCTCAAACGAAGACCGCTACATGCAGTGGAAGTCGAAGGACGGCATCTATGAGAGTTCGGAGGTTGTTGACTTCGACGTGTTCTTCGAGGGAATGTTCCGTAAGGAGAGATTGCTCGACATCCTGAAGAACTTTGTCTGCTATTGCAAGGACGAAGGCAAGGACTACAAGATACTGGCGGGATATCATCAGTATTTCGCCGTGAATAAAGCCATACAGCGCACGAGAAACGCTGTGGTGGGCGATGGGAAGATTGGCGTGTTCTGGCACACGCAGGGCTCAGGAAAGAGCCTCTCGATGGTGTTCTATGCCCATCTGCTGCAGTCGGCGGTGACACAACCCACTATCGTGGTGATCACCGACCGCAACGACCTCGACAACCAACTCTACGGGCAGTTTGCGAAGTGTAAGGACTTTCTGCGTCAGGTGCCTGTTCAGGCAACGTCGCGCCAGCATCTGCGTGAACTGCTCGAAGGGCGTACAGCCAACGGCATCATCTTCACGACGATGCAGAAGTTTGAGGACTATGACGCTCCACTTTCGACCCGAAGAAACATCATCGTGATGAGCGACGAGGCCCATCGCGGACAATACGGATTCGAGGAGAAGATTGACCCCGAGACGGGACGTGTGAGTGTGGGAACGGCCCGACTGATTCACGACTCGCTGCCACATGCCTCATTCATCGGATTCACGGGAACACCCGTGGCGCTGAAGGATAGGAATACCATCGAGGTGTTTGGCGACTGCATCGACGTCTACGATATGACACAGAGCGTGCTTGACCACGCAACGGTGCCCGTCTACTACGAGAGCCGCGTGATCAACCTGAGACTCGACGAGGAGACACTGAGACTCATCGACCAGGAATACGAACAACTGGAGGCGGAAGGAGCCGAAGAACAGCAACTGGAGAAGAGCAAGCACGACCTGTCGCATCTGGAGGAACTACTCGGTGCCGACTCGACCATCAACTCGCTGGTGGAGGACATTCTGCACCACTACGAGAACTATCGCGAGCAGGAACTGTCGGGCAAGGCGATGATTGTGGCGTATAGCCGTCCGATTGCCATCAAGATCTACAAGCGGCTGCTGGAACTGCGCCCAGGATGGGAGGAGAAGGTGAAATGCGTGATGACAAGCGGCAACGACGACCCTGAGGAATGGCGCAACTACATCGGCAACAAGCAATACAAACTGGAACTGGCGAAGAAATTCAAGGACGACGACGACCCGATGAAAATCGCGATTGTGGTGGACATGTGGCTGACGGGATTCGATGTGCCTTCGCTGGCTACGATGTATGTGTTCAAGCCCATGAGCGGCCATAACCTGATGCAGGCGATTGCACGTGTGAACCGTGTGTTCAAGGGCAAGAGCGGTGGACTTGTGGTCGACTATATCGGCATTGCCCAGGCGCTGAAGGAAGCGATGAAATTCTATAGCACCAACGACCGGAAGAAATTCGGTGACCCCGACATCAAGAAGACGGCGCTGAAGAAATTCCAGGAGGAACTGGAAATCTGCCGCGACATGATGCACGGCTACGACTACTCGCTGTTCAAGACGGCTTCTGACCTGAAGCGCGCGGAGATTATCAAGGGCGGCACGAACTTCCTGCTGGCTGTGGACAAGCAACAGCAGAAGGCCGACTTCCTGAAACACGCCACGCTGCTGCACCAGTCGATAACGCTCTGCCGAAGTCTGCTCTCGGAGGCTCAGCGATGGGAGAGTGCCTACTTCGAAACCGTTAGAGTGATGCTGATGCGACTCGGCGGCAAGGGAAACATCTCGAAGAAGGACATCGACAGGCGAGTGCGCGAACTGATGAAGCAGAGCGTGAAGAGCGAAGGTGTCATCAACCTGTTCGGCAACAGACCTGGGGAGGAATTCTCGCTGAACGACCCCGCATTCCTTGAGGAACTGGCGAAGATGAAGGAGAAGAACATCTCAGTGCAGATTCTGGAGAACTTGCTGAAGGAGAAGGTGAAGGCATTCCAGCACAAGAACCTCGTGCAGAGCGAGAAGTTCTCGGAACTACTCAATCAGGCGCTGAGCAACTATCTGAAGGGAATGCTCACCAATGAGGAGGTGATACAGGAACTACTGAAACTGGCTTCGCAAATCAAGGAGACGGAGCAGCAGGGAAATGACCTCGGACTGAACGATGAGGAAAAGGCGTTCTACGACGCGCTGACACGACCTCAGGCGGTGAAGGACTTCTACGAGAACGACGTGCTGGTGGCAATGACGAAGGAACTGACTGAGACACTACGCAAGAATCGCACCATCGACTGGCAACACAAGGAGTCGGCTCGGGCTGGCATGAGGAAGATGGTGAAGCGACTACTGAAGCGATATAAATATCCACCTGAGGAGTATGAACACGCGCTCGACATCGTGCTGAAGCAATGCGAGGAATGGTCGGACGACGACGACTTCACAGTGGTGGAAAGCCAACCTGAGGCAACGGCGCAAATTGTGGCAATGGGAATGATTGGCAGCGTGGAGAAGGACGAATCGCTGAAGGCAATGATTGACAATATGATGGCTGCCAATGGCGGCACTACGCTGCTGACGATTGTCAGCGAGTGCTTTAATCTGTTTGGTGAGCGCTACTTCGGCATGAAGCAGAAGGACTGGTTCCACGTGGTGAAGGAATATGTGGGCGAAACTACCAAACTCTATCACCTCCAGCCTGAGGAGACATTCAGATGGATGGCGGCAGAGAGTACAGATGACAAATAACAGATGACAGGTTACAGATGACAGGTTACAGGTTACAGGTTACAAATAACAAATAACCACTTACTGGCCGCTTGGAAACTTCGAAAATTTTGTGACATGTGACATGTGACATGTGACATTAAGGTTTTTCGACATATTGTCCTTAAGGGTGCAGTTTAAAAATGTAATTTATTCGAGGTAGAAAATGAAAGATTGTAATATTACAAATTTTATATTATATTATAATATATA
>JAILFH010000003.1 GCA_024697645.1 Prevotella sp. | reverse complement strand
AAAACATCTCAAGGACAGGGACATTGATGAAATTGTTGCAAAAATCAATACAAGACCAAGAAAAAAACTCAATTTTTCAACTCCAGTTGAGAAGTTTTCCAATTACTTGTTGTAAATTTGCACTTGCTTGTTGAATTCGCATTGACCTAATTTCTGTTAAAATTGTTGTTTGCTCGTAAAAAAGTTGGACTAAAATTTTGTCATTTCCTGATTAATCAGTAATTTTGCATCGCTTTTCTGAAGCACGGGCGTTTAGCTCAGCTGGTTTAGAGCATCTGCCTTACAAGCAGAGGGTCGGCGGTTCGAATCCGTCAACGCCCACTTTGAAATCCTGCTATCCGTGTCGGAATCGCAGGATTTCTTTATCATAGAACAATTAAACTCAAACACAAGTAGACAGGAGGATAACCATGACCCTTGACGTGTTGACAGCCATTTCGCCTATTGATGGCCGCTATCGTGAAAAAACAGAAATTCTAAGTGAATATTTTTCTGAATATGCA
Organism: Prevotella sp.; assembly: GCA_024697645.1. GTDB lineage: Bacteria > Bacteroidota > Bacteroidia > Bacteroidales > Bacteroidaceae > Prevotella. The sequence continues at coordinate 39,244 of JAILFH010000003.1, read as the reverse complement.
CTCATTCGCTACCGTGTTCGAGTAGAGATTGAGTATTTCATCTCTTTGTGTGAATTGCCTTTGCCTCAATTGGTCGATTTTCCTAAAGATAGTTTTGATTCCCTTCGTGCAATTTATCTTGATTTCAGTGAGTCTGATGCGCTACGTGTAAAAGAGATTGAGAAGACGACAAATCATGATGTGAAGGCCGTAGAGTATTTTATTAAAGAACAATTTGATAAAATAGGCGATGCTCTCCAACCTTATAAGGAGTTTATTCATTTTGGTCTTACTTCTCAGGATATTAATAATACGAGTGTGCCTCTTTCTCTGAAAGAAGCGCTACAAGATGCATTCTTCCCCCTTCTTCACGAACTCATTGATCAGTTGAGGAGTTATGCTGAGGAGTGGTCTGAGGTTCCTATGTTGGCAAAAACTCATGGACAACCAGCATCACCGACCCGTTTGGGAAAGGAGATTATGGTCTATGTCTATCGTCTCACTCAACAACTAGAGCAACTAGAAAAACTGCCTCTAACGGCTAAGTTTGGTGGCGCTACAGGCAATTTCAATGCACATCATGTGGCTTATCCTGGAAATGATTGGCGAGAGTTTGGAAATCGTTTCGTTGCAGAGAAACTTGGTCTTGAGCGTGAGCAGTTCACCACTCAGATTTCCAATTATGATTCCCTTGCTGCCGTTTTTGATGCTATTCGTCGTATTAATACGATTATACTTGATTTGGACCGAGATTTCTGGATGTATATTTCGATGGAATATTTCAAGCAGAAGATTAAGCAAGGCGAGGTGGGGTCAAGTGCTATGCCGCATAAGGTCAATCCAATCGACTTTGAAAATAGTGAAGGTAATCTTGGAATGGCTAATGCAATATTGGTTTTCCTTGCACAGAAACTGCCAGTTAGCCGCCTTCAGCGCGATTTGACCGATTCAACAGTACTTCGTAATGTGGGAGTACCTCTTGGTCATTGCCTGATAGCAATGCAGAGCACCTTGAAGGGGCTTCGCAAACTTATTCTCAACCGAGAGAAACTCTATGATGACCTTGACAATAATTGGGCAGTTGTTGCAGAAGCAATACAGACAATTCTTCGTCGTGAAGGCTATCCCCATCCCTATGAGGCCCTTAAGGCTCTCACTCGTACAAACGAGCGAATGACTGCAGAAACCATTGCACGTTTCATCACTTCGCTTGATGTTAGTCCTGCTGTAAAAGCAGAACTTGCGGCTGTTACACCAGTCAATTATACAGGTATGTAATTTTCTTAGAAATAATTTAATTAATAAAAAGTCATTAAATTATAAAAAAGATTCAACACTTTTACCTATTATTAGTATAGGTGATATTAATACTAGCAATATTTGGGCCGTGAGGCTCTCATTTTTAAACCCAATAAACAAATAAATTTTAAGACATGGATCAGGAATTTGAAAGCAAGCAGTCGGAGATGTCTGCTGAACAGAATGAGAAAAAGCGTGAAGGTGGCCGCGAAGGCTATGTTCCCGTAGGTAATTATCAGCGTGATTATCGTGCAGGTGGTCGTCAACAACGCCCGCGTATTCACACCCAGCGAGCCTATAGCAGCGAGCAGAATAATCGTGAAGAAGGTGGTTTCCGTCCGGAAGGATTTGGTGCAGGCCTTCAGAGCGGTCCTACTCAGCAGCGCCCGTATCGTCCTCGTTACAACCAGCAGGGTGGCTATCAGCCTCGTCAGCAGCAGGGCTATCGCCCTCGCTACAACCAGGGTGAAGGCGAACAGCAGGGTTATCGTCCTCGCTATAATCAGGGCGAAGGTGAACAGCAGCAGGGTGGCTATCAGCCTCGTCAGCAGCAGGGCTATCGTCCTCGCTACAATCAAGGCGAAGGTGATCAGCAGCAGGGTGGTTATCAGCCTCGCCAGCAGCAGGGCTATCGTCCTCGCTATAATCAGGCATATGGTGATCAGCAGCAGGGTGGTTATCAGCCTCGCCAGCAGCAGGGCTATCGTCCTCGATATAATCAGCAGGGTGGTGGATATCAACAGCGTGGAGGTTATCAGTCTCGTGGTGGATACGGACAGTCTTATGGTCCTCAGCAAGGAGGTTACCGCAAGCCTCGTCCTCAGGGAAACTACGATCCCAATGCTAAGTATAGCATGAAGAAGCGTATTGAGTATAAGGAAGACCACATTGATCCCAATGAGCCTATCCGTTTGAACAAGTTCCTCGCTAATGCTGGCGTGTGTTCACGTCGTGAGGCTGATGAATTCATTCAGGCAGGTGTTGTCACTGTGAACGGTGAAGTTGTGAAAGAACTTGGTACAAAGGTGCTTCGCACTGACCAGGTTGTCTTCCACGATCAGCCTGTTACTCTTGAGAAGAAAGTTTATGTGCTCCTCAATAAGCCCAAGGATACCGTTACTACTAGCGATGATCCTCAGCAGCGCAAGACCGTTATGGATCTTGTCAAGAATGCTTGTCCGGAGCGCATCTATCCAGTAGGTCGCCTCGACCGTAACACTACTGGTGTGCTTCTGCTTACAAACGATGGTGATTTGGCTTCAAAACTCACTCACCCTAAATTCCTAAAGAAGAAGGTCTATCATGTATATCTCGACAAGAACGTTACTGCACACGACATCCAGCAAATTGCTGAGGGTATTACACTCGAGGATGGCGAGATTCATGCAGATGCTATTGCCTATGCAGATGATAACGATAAGTCTCAGGTAGGTATCGAGATCCACAGCGGTAAGAATCGTATCGTGCGTCGTATTTTTGAAAGCCTCGGCTATCGCGTGGTAAAACTTGATCGCGTTCAGTTTGCAGGACTTACCAAGAAAAATCTCCGTCGTGGTGATTGGCGATTCCTTACTGAGAAGGAAGTTGAAATGCTTCGTATGGGCGCCTTTGAATAACCTTCTAAACTCAGATTCGTTAACTTCTTTAAAATCATTATAAAGAAAGATGAAACGTACTAAAGTCATCGATGCGCTCCAGTCTACCAACTACGGACAATCCGTTTGCGTGAAAGGCTGGGTGCGCACCCACCGTTCAAGCAAGGCCGTCGATTTTGTTGCTCTTAACGATGGTTCTACCATTCGAAACATTCAAGTAGTTGTCGACCCTGCTTTAATTCCCACTTCTTCGGTTGGTAGCACATCAGATGCTACCCCTTCCTTGAAGGATATTACTACAGGTTCCTGCATTGCAGTTATCGGAACTCTTGTTGAAAGTCCTGCTGCAGGTCAGGCTTCCGAGGTTCAGGCTACTTCTATAGAGATACTCGGCCTTTGTGGGTCAGACTATCCTATGCAGAAGAAAGGTCAATCCTTCGAGGTTATGCGTAAGAATGCCCACATGCGTCTACGCACAAATACATTTGGTGCCGTCATGCGCATCCGCCACAATATGGCAATGGCCATTCATACCTATTTCCATGAGCATGGCTATTTCTATTTCCATACTCCTCTCATCACAGCCAGTGATTGCGAGGGTGCCGGAAATATGTTTCAGGTTACAACCAAAAATCTTTACGATTTGAAGAAGGATGAACAGGGAAAGATCATATATGATGATGATTTCTTTGGCGAACAGACTTCTTTGACGGTTAGTGGTCAACTTGAGGGTGAACTTGGTGCTACAGCACTTGGTGCCATCTATACCTTTGGTCCTACCTTCCGTGCAGAAAACAGTAACACTCCACGCCATTTGGCAGAATTCTGGATGGTTGAACCCGAGGTGGCTTTTATCGACCAGGAGGAACTTATGGATCTTGAGGAAGACTTCATTAAGTATTGTGTTCGTTGGGCTCTCGATAACTGCCACGACGACCTGGAGTTTCTTAACAAAATGATTGACAAAACTCTTATCGCTCGTCTTGAAGGAGTTCTTGCTGATAGTTTCGTGCGTTTACCTTATACTGAAGGTATACGCATTTTGCAGCAGGCTATAGCCGATGGTCATCAATTTGAATTCCCATGTCAGTGGGGTGATGATCTGGCATCTGAACATGAGCGCTACCTTGTTGAGGAACATTTCAAGAAACCTGTCATCATGACAGACTATCCTCGTTCTTTCAAGTCGTTCTATATGAAGCAGAACAGCGAGACTGCCGATGGAGGTTCTGTAGGTTATCGGGGAGCAATAGCACCAGGCCCAACAATGCAAGGTACAGATGTACTCTTCCCGCAGATTGGTGAGATCATTGGCGGTTCTGTGCGTGAAGAGGATTACGACAAACTCATGGGCGAAGTTGAACGCCGACAAATGGACACAACCCATCTTTGGTGGTATTTAGATACTCGTCGCTGGGGTTCCTGTCCTCATGGCGGATTCGGCCTTGGTTTCGAAAGACTTATCCTCTTCGTTACTGGTATGCAGAACATCCGCGATGTCATTCCGTTCCCCAGAACACCCAAAAATGCTGAATTTTAGCCCACCTATTATTATATGTGTAGGCGCGCGAAGGCGATTTTTCGGCAAAGTGTTAATAAAAACAACGGAAAAATGCTATAAAATCCGCATGATAGCGGCAAAATCGGTCAAAAACATCAATTTTTTTGCGAGTTTTCAAAAAAAATCACAAAAAAGTTTGTTTGTTTTGCAAATTATCTCTATATTTGCACCGAATTTGTATGCCTTAGGCTCAGATTAGTGATAATCATAGGCCGGTAGGTGACAATCATGATTGAGAGAAAATGATAAATATTTAATTATTTTAATGTTTAATTTAACAAAAAACCGTATGAAAAGAAAATTTTTAAGTACGTTGCTTATGGGTGCAATGTTCATTGCATCTGTAAGTGTGTTGACGTCTTGTAAGGACTACGACGACGACATTACTGGTCTCCAGTCTCAGGTCGATGCTCTCAAGACAGAACTGAACACAAAGGTTAGCGCTCTCGAGGCTGCTCAGGCTGCTTGCAAGTCTGAATGCCAGACCGCTCAGGCTAATCTGGATGCTGCCATCAAGGCTCTCGAGGCTAAGGCTGCTACCAAGGACGAGCTGAATGCTGCCGTTGCTGCTGCTCTTACATCAGCAAAGGAAACCGCCGAGGGTCTTGACGCTGAGGTTCTGGCTGCTGCTAAGGCTTATGCTGATGCTGCTGCTGAGAAGGCTGCTGCTACTGCTAAGGCTGAGGCTATTGCTGAGGCTAAGGCTTATGCTGATGGTCTTTATGCAGATCTCGATGCCAAGAAGGTTGACGTTGCTACCTATGCTGCTAAGATGCAGGAACTCGACGCTACTATCGCTGCTCTGACTGGCCGTGTTGAGGCTGTTGAGGGCGATGTAGAGGAGCTTAAGAACGCTGTTTCTGCAAATGCTCAGGCTATTGCTGAGATGAAGTTGCAGATTGCTGCTCTCCAGGCTTTCGACGAGCAGGTTAAGAAGGACTTCGCTGACGTTAATACTGAGATTGCTAACGTAAAGAAGGCTCTCGAGGAGCAGAAGAACGCCCTTGAGGATCAGAAGAAGTCTCTCGAGGCTGCTATTGCTCAGGCAAAGGCTGACCTCCAGAAGGAGATTGACAACCTGAAGAACTCTGAGACCATCACAGGTCTGACAAGCCGTATTGAGGCTCTCGAGACAAAGGCTCTCGGCATTGCTGAGAATGCTGCTGCTATCGAGGAAATCAAGGGCGCTATGGAAGAGGCTGACGCTAAGATTGCAGAACTCGGTGAGGCTGCTGCTAAGGTTGACGTTCTCAGCCTGTATCTGACCAAGGTGCTCACAAGCATCTATCTGAAGCCCGAATTCTACTACAGCGGTATTGAGGCTGTTGAGCTTCCCGCTCTGTACGACCAGGCTTACACTGAGGGTGGTGAGGATCTGACTCTTACTGAGACTTGGGCAAAGGACGCTACCGTTGCTTCTATCGACGTTTGCAAGGGCGGTGTTGCTTACTATCACCTGAATCCTTGGAATGCTGATATCGACGGTGCTACTGTAGCATTCATCTCTAACGAGGCTAAGACTCGCGCTGGTGCAAACTATGGCGTGAACGATCTTATCAAGCCTGTTAAGGAGAACGTTACTAATGACGATAAGGATAAGAACTTTGCTGGTGTACTTGCAGTTCCCTTCACTGGTAGCTTCGAGACCATCAACTCTATGTTGAAGGCTGGTACTCTCCCAATGATTGCTCTGAACTACAAGCAGACTGTTGATGAGAAGGACGTTAACGTATCTTCTGACTGGGCTCTCCTTGCTCCCACACAGTATAACGACCTCGTTATTGCTGACATCACTTGGAGCAACCATGAGGCTATCATCGAGACTCCTGAGTGCGGTCACCTGACACAGGACCTCGTAGGTCTGGCAGTTGATTCTATCCCCGCTACACACGGTGTGAAGTATGATGAGACTATCAACCTGAGCGAACTCGTTCGCACACACTACAGCTACAGCTATCGTAACGGTGCTGGTGTTGAGGTTAAGAGCGAGGATAAGCTGATGGATCAGGCTACATTCGACAACTTCGGTCTGAGATATGAGTTCGCACTTGTTAACTATGTTCTTGGTAACAATAATACAAGTGAGTCTGTACACGTAGTACTCGAGCAGAACGAGAATGGCGAGACCATCGCACGTCCTGTTAAGGTAACTGAAGATGGTCAGGCTACAACTGATCAGGCTGATAAGGCTTCTGTTGGCCGTATGCCTATCGTTCGCGTTCTGATTAAGACCGCTGACAATCAGGTTGCTGCTTATGCTTACATGAAGCTCATCATCACTGAGGAGACTCCTGATGAGCCTCCTGTTCCTGAGGAAACAGTTGACTTCACTGCTGACGAACCGTTCTTCGTAGACTGCGACGATGCTGAGTATGAGTACACAATGTCTTGGTCACAGGTTGAGAACCGTATCTTGAGCGGTGCTCTTGATGGACTCTATTCAAAGGCTACATTCGAGGCTAACTGGACACTCGTTGGTACTGGTGATGTTGTTGCTAATGTTGAAGATGGTGCTGAGGCTGATCAGTTCAGCGCTGCTAACGATGCTTCTAAGCGTTCTGATAACGAGAAGGTTGGTAAGGTAACTCTCTGCCAGGACAATGAGAGTGGTGCACACACTCAGGTTCTGAAGTGGACTATCGACCACGCTACTATTGAGAACCTCGTTGCTGAAGGTAAGGTTGATCCTAAGACTGGTCTGAATACCAACGACTTCGATGTATATGTGAAGTTCGAGGGTAAGAAGAACGTTTGGGTACACTTCCATATTCCTGCTGGCACATTCCACTTCGCAACTGGCACAATCAACGACAACAAGACCAAGGCTTACTGGTTCGCTCTGAACAGCAAGGCTGAGGGACTGAAGGAGACTCGTGCAAATGTAGTTGTTCCTAACACTCAGACTGACGACTGCGCATTCGTTTGGGATATCCTCTCTGCATTCGACAACTATGAGGTTAAGCCTACTCTGAACAATCCTGATAAGTTCCCCGCATTCGCTGAGGAGGCTGACTACGAGTTCACATTCACAACTCCGACAACTGCTGCTCCTATTAGCAACGCTGCATTCAATGCTGCTGCTGATGGCACTTGGACTGTTCCTGGTAACAGCGGTAAGACTTACACTGTGAAGGTTGCTGAAGATGCAAAGAGCATCGTTGCTGTTGATGAAAATGGTCGTGAAATTGCTACAATCGTTGTACTCGAGGGTTCAGTTCTGACTTATCAGCAGAATGATATTGCATTCGACATCCTGAACTATGCTGGTCACAATGAGGTTGGTTCTAAGCAGACATTCACCGCTTACCTGAAGATTACATTGGCTGCTTGCTATGAGGCATTCATCGCTGACGGTTCTGACTACTTCAATGTTAAGTTCTTGCGTCCTGTTGACGTTGAGAAGACTAAGAATGCTGTTGTTGAGGACGCTGTCGATGGTGGTTCTAAGGTTAACGTAATGGATCTCGTATCTCTCGTTGACTGGCGCGACCAGAGCTTCACCTCTGCAAATGGTCTGACCGATAAGGATGGTGATCAGGCTGATGTTACTTACATCAAGTACGAGACTCCTCACTACATCAACTACTATGGTGTTGAGATTGCTGCTGATGTTGACAACGCTATGACCGATATCAATAAGACAGCTGCTGAGCGTGCCGTTATCCTCGAGGATGCTGCTGAGATTGCTAAGCTCGTGAACCTGAAGAAGAATTCTCCGAACTGTATCTTCACCTTCACTCCTGCTCCTATCACAGCTAGTGGTAACAAGCTCGTAGGTGGTGAGATCTTCTACTCTAACAACAGTGGTAACGTTGAGCAGTTCCACATCTATGTTCCTCTGACCATCTCTTACAAGTGGGGTTCGAACATCAAGTGTGGCTACGGTGTCATCACAGTTAAGAAGACTCTTAACCAGGCTAAGAAGTTCTAATTGAAATCATTCAATTAACAATGATAAGAGGGGTGTCAACTCGTTGGCACCCCTTTTTAAACTAAATTTTATTTTTGAATAATGAGAAAATTATCTTTTTTCCTAATTTTGTGTGCTGTCCTTCTCGCTGTATCATCTTGTAAGAAGAAGCAAACTGCTCTTGAAAAAGTAGATCAGGAATTGCTTGATGAAGTTAAGATGGATTTAAGCGGAAACGATACGACAGCGGTTTATGATCTTACCAACCAGTTCCTAGATCATCTTAAGAATAGTGATCTTGATGGTGCTATGGCAATGATTCATTACCTAAAAGACGGAATTGAGATTACTTCTCTTCCTGAAGAGCTTGAAAAGCAGCATCGCATGGTGCTCGGTAATTATCTTGGACTTACTTATGCTATTGATGGTGTACGTTTCCTGAAGGAAACCGACTGCCAGGTTCGGTATACAGTAACTCTTTTCGAGAAAGCCGAAGATGACCCCATCTCTAATAAGGTATCTTTCTTTATCAAGCCGGTTCGTCGCGATGGCCAGTGGTATCTTACCTTAGCCGATTCGCAATCGGACTCTACACATGGATCTGAAATCAAAAACTAAAGTCAAAGTTTATGAAGTTTGTTAAATTACTTTTCGTTTCGCTGTTCCTTGCAGTTGGTATGAACGCAACTGCACAGGCAACCTATACGGCTGCTGACGGCACAGAGTATCAGTTCAAGAAGCACGCTTTCCTCAACCTTGAGGGTGGCGCACAGTACACACTCGGCGAAGCTAAGTTTGGTGATCTCATTTCTCCAAACGTCCAGCTTGGTCTGGGTTATCAGTTCAGCCCCGTTTTTGGTGCCCGTATTCAGGCTAACGGTTGGCAGAGCATGGGTGGTTTCAACACCGATATCAATACTACCTACAAGTATAAGTATGTAGCCCCGGGTATCGACTTTATGTTCAACCTCTCTAATCTTTTCTGCGGTTGGAATCCCAAGCGCGTATTCAACCTCACCGCTTTCCTTGGTGGTGGTGCAAACATTGGTTTTGACAACGACGAGGCAAATGACCTGTATGCACAGGGCGTTCCCTTCCGTTATCTCTGGGATGGAACCCAGATTCTTCCTTTCGGACGTGGTGGTCTTGAGGCTTCTTTCCGTCTGAGCGACGCCGTTCGCTTCGTGATTGAGGCTAATGCTAACATTACAACCGATAAGTACAACTCTAAGAAGGCTGAGAATCCTGACTGGTATTTCAACGCCCTCGCTGGTTTCCGCATCAACCTCGGTAAGAGCTACACCAAGGTGGAGCCCGTTATCGTTCCTGAACCCGAGCCAGAGCCTGTTAAGGTTGTAGAGGAGAAGCCCGTTGTTAAGCCCGAGCCCAAACCCGTGAAGATTGAGCCGCTTCGTCGCGATGTATTCTTCACCATCAACTCTACAAAGGTTGTTGAGCAGGAAGAGGCTAAGGTTCGTGAGATTGTTGACTACCTCAACAAGTATCCGAAGTCAAAGGTTAACGTAACTGGTTATGCTGATGCTGGTACAGGTAACGATCGTATTAATGATCGTCTGGCAGCAGGTCGTGCTGACATCGTTTATCAGCTTCTTACAGAGAAGTATAACATCCCCGCTGACCGTATCACTAAGGACAGCAAGGGTTCACGTGTTCAGCCGTTTGCCGAGAACGACCTCAACCGTGTTACTATTTGTATTGCTGAGTAATAGTATACTTAGTTTTTCATAAGGTGTCCGCACATCGTGCGGACACTTTTTTTTTACAGGAAATCACGAAAAATACGCTTTTAAGTGATAAAAAGTGAGAAAAAAGTTTGCAGAAATGAAAATTATCATTAAATTTGCAAATTGAAAGATAATATTCGCGTCATAACGGGACGTTTCCGTCCAGTTTTGGCGTGCATTTAACGTAGAAACTGATATACATCTATTATTTATTAATTCATTAAACGTTTAACATTATGAGGTATTTAAAAACACTTTTGGTATCTCTGCTTGCCTTAGTAGGGACATCTGCCTTTGCGCAGACATGGACCGGTAATGAGGTAGCAGACGGTACATTCTATCTCTACAACGTAGGGACAGGTAAGTGGTTGACAGGCGGAAATAACTGGGGTACCAAAGCTTCTCTTACTGAAACGGGTGGCTATGATGTAGACCTGGCCCTTTCCAGCGGAGCTTACACCATCAAAACCAAAACTCGTACTAATAACAAGGCAAATGGTCCAGGTTATTTAGGCAGTAATGGTTTTGTCGATGGTGAGAATCCTTATGGATGGACTTTTACACAGGTTAAAACTGCCGATGGTACTGCTTATCTTATTAGTACTGCCGATGGTAAGAATCTGGCTTATCCTGGAACAGGTACTGCTCTTGAAGTCCTGGCAACTACTGATGCTAATGCACAGTGGATGTTGGTATCAAAGGCAGATCGCGATGCAGCACTTGAGAATGCAAAGGTTGCAAGCCCTGTAGATGCTACTTACTACATCCAGGACCCGAATTTCAATCGCTACAACGACATTCGTCGCCGCGCTTGGAGTATGCAGGCAAGTAACCAGAATCTTTGCGGTGGTGCAAATGATAACACATGTGCAGAGTCTTGGAGATCTTCGTTTACCTTGACGCAGGCTCTTGCTGTTCCTAATGGACGTTATCAGTTGAAGGCTCAGGCTGCACTGACCGAGTATACTCAAACAGGTGCAGACCTTCCTGTTATTTATGCTAATGACGTTACTGCTCCTTTCCCAGCTATGGCTGAGGGTGAGAGTAGTATGACTACTATGTCTAACCAGTTCACTGCTGGAAAGTATGAGGTTGGTCCTCTTACCGTTGATGTAACTTCTGGTTCGCTTTCAATTGGTGCTAAGGGAACTCGTACTGACACATGGTGTATTTGGGACAACTTCCGTCTTTCTTATTTGGGTATGGCTCCTATTCTTGAGGAACTTATTGCTAAGGCAAATGAGTTGATGCCTACTCTGAACGAGACCAATGCAGCTGCTCTGCAGGAGGCTATTGATGCCGCTCAGGCAGTTCTTGACAATGAGGAATCTACCAATAGCGAGATTGAAGAGGCTGTTGCTGCCCTTCAGGATGCTTATGACACTGCTGACGCAGAGAACATCGCCAAGAAGCTGGCTGCTGACGTTCTGAACCAGGTTCCTTACGTTCTCTTCCCTGAGGATTTCAACTGGGATGCTGAGCGTGAGTATAAGGTTTATAAGAACAACAATGGACAGTATCAGTTGGCAAGCCGTATCGCAGTTGCCGCTCTGGTTAAGTTGTTAGATTTTGCTGAAGCCGACGATAAGACGAAGGAAGCTATTAAGGCTCGTTTGGCTGAACTTGGCGTTGAGGAGGACCTTGATGAAATGCTTGCAGATGCACTTACAAAATATGCTCGCCTTGTTGTAGAGACTCACGGAGTAGGCGCAGCTCTTGGTGAACAGGGTGATCCGAATTATTCTCGGATGTATAATGCAATTGAGAAAGCTGGTGAAGACGTAGACGATTTCCTTGATGTGTTACTTTATGGTTCTTCTGAAGGCCAATTAATTGAAGTGACACCTTATGATGATGGAACTATTTCTGGCAATCAATGGAGTTCTGCAGATGGCTTTGTTACGATTACTAATTTGAGTGGTAATGATATTACTACATCCGATCCTTATTATCCCTGGTATTATACTGTTCAAGCAGGTGAGGATTGGAAGATTCAAAGTAATGTGGAAGGTGTGAGCCTCTATGCTCTTGGTTTTAATGCTTATGGTGTTACTTTCAAAGTTGATGATGGCGAGCTACAGGCTTCTTATGATTATTATACTGAATATAACTTTGATGTAAGAGGAAATAGTGAAGCTATTGTTCATATTGATGAGGTTTGGTATCCTGAGGTAGATCCCGATGTTTATTTCAAAGTTTATCTTGAGGATACCCGTGATCCATGGGTAGCAAGAGGTGTTGAACGCACACTCTCTGACATCTACGAGATGCTGCATGACTATTTTGATGGCTATTGGGGCTTCGATGCTAATTACACAGCTCACATTGCTGATCCAGATCTTACAGAAGGTGGAGACGCTTGGGAGAGCACATGGGGTGGTATTCTCAGCAACGAACCTTTGACTGATTCTGAAGGCAGCACGGAGTATCCTTACTTCGATGCTAATACTTGGAATGAGTCTGGCACTATGGAAGTGGATGCTCATCAGACCATTATGCTGCCTCCTGGCCGTTATATGCTGACTGCCGCTGGTCGTGCTTCACAGAACACTAAGAATGAGAAGCAAAGATCACATGCTGGTCTCGACTTTACAAGCACTGTTTGGGAAGGCCCGTTCACCGAGCCTGGCGCACAGGATCCTCAGAACTACTTCCAGCTTTATGCTACTACTTATGAGGGTGTAACTGTTGCTAAGAGCTTCCTCGATCTCGTAGGTGCTAAAGGTGGTATCTTCAATAATGGTTGGAACGACGCTTCTGTTTTCTTCACAATGCCAAGCAACGGTGAGGTTACTATCGGTGTACGTGCCGCTACAAATGTGAAGGAGCGTTGGGCTTCTGCTACTCGCTTCCGCCTGACTCGTCTGGGTGATGCTACTCTCTATCTGAACGAGGATGAGACACTTACACATGAACTCAATTGGGATGTTATTGGCAACGAGATTGGTGCATATGCTCCTACAGACTTCCTGCTGAAGAAGGAGATGCAGGCTGGCAACTGGTATTCAATTGCACTTCCTGGTGATATCTCTACTCAGCAGTTGATTACACAGTTCGGCGAGGGTACATTGCTCGCTTTGCCTGTTGAGGTAACCGATTACAACGAGGATGGCACAGAGAAGGTTGTGAACTTCGTAGAGTATGATCCTATGCAGTGGGTAGTTCTGAATAATATCTTTGGCGATTATGTTGAAGGAATCATGGCAAATGTTCCGTTCCTGATCAAGCCTGCTCAGACCAAGGAGAGCAACCGCTATCTCTTCAAGGACATCACTTCTACTGAGACTCGCAGCGTCTTCGAAGATGGTATGTGGTCATGGGGCGCTCTCTCACTGTATCCTGATGGAGATTGGTTCGAAGTAGGTGATGCTGGCGACATCAAGTTCTATCCTAACTATGTAAATGGTAAGAACTTCGAGAATGGCTACACAATCGAGTTCAATGACACATTGAAGGCTTATACTGCTTCTCTCGTAGGTGATGGCACTGATGTAGTCGCTGTTCTTCTTTACAATATCGACGACGAGGGTTATCTTGCAATGGATCATCCTTACGACATCCTGCTCCAGCAGTTCTATGAGGCTATCGATCTTGGCCAGCAGAAGGCTGAGTGGTATCCTGGTATCCCCGCTGCTATGACAAAGATTCTGACAACAATTCCTCGTGTGGTTTATGTTGCTGATGCTGTTGAGGCTATGAAGGCCTATAAGTCTGCTATCGTTGAGGCTGAGAAGGCTTACGAGCCCTCTAAGAAGTTCCACGCTCTCGTTGAAGAGGCTGAGGCTCTGATGGCTCAGGATCACATCGAACTCGTTGAGGGTGCTGATGCAAACTTCAAGGCTGTTCTCGATGAGATTGTTAAGCGTTTCGACACTCTGACTACTGCTGACGCTGTTGTTGCTCTGAACGAGGAACTCGCTAAGGCATTTGAGGAGTACAAGGCACAGATTGAACTCGTTGGTCTGATCGAGTCTGGTAACTACTATCTCCAGAACGTTGGTAGCGGCAAGTTCTTCGGTGCTGCTAACTCTTGGGGTACTCGTTCGTCACTCGTTAAGCACGCTGAGGTTGTTACCTTCGCTAAACTCGACGATGGTACTTACACTCTCGAGAGCCGTTACACCAACGGTGGTACGTCGTACTATCTTGGTCCGAACTACTTCGTTGACAATGGCAATCCTATGCCTCTGACTATCACTCCGCTCGGTGGCAATGTTTATTCTATCATGGCTACTGGCGATGCTGGTACAGGTTATCTGGGTTGGGATGGTTCTACAACTGAGGTTAATGGCGCTCTTGCTGACGCTAAGTCTGCTAATGCTAAGTGGATCATCACTTCTGAGGAAGACATGCTCGCTGGTCTTGCTGAGGCTGCTGTTGAGAATCCTCTCGACGCTACATTCCTTGTTAAGGACCCGAACTTCAGCCGCAACCATCGTGATAAGAGCACTTGGGTAGTGGAAGCTGCTAACTCAAATCTGGCTGGTGGTGACAATACCAACATGTGCGCTGAATCTTGGCAGTCTGCATTCACAGTGTCTCAGGAAGTAACCGTTCCTAACGGTGTATATCGTATTGACGCTCAGGCAGCTCTGACTGACTACGCCAACGCTTACGACGGTGCTGACTATCCTGTTGTCTTTGCTAACGAGGAGAGCACTCCGTTCATCGAAATGGAGGAGGCCGACCGCGCTACAAGCATGACTCAACTCTCTGGCAGCTTCACTGCTGGTAAGTATCAGGTTCAGCCGCTCATCATCAAGGTTACCGATGGTAAGATTACTCTTGGTGTACGTGGTACTCGCACCGATACATGGGCTATCTGGGATAACTTCGAGCTGACATTCTTCGGCGACGTTGCTATCGAGGATGTGAAGACCGCTGTTGCAGGTTCAGGTGAGACAACTGGTATCAACGATATCAATGCTGCTGATCAGAACAATGTAATCTACAACATCAATGGTGTACGTGTGAACAGCATGAGCCAGAAGGGTGTTTACATTGTAAATGGTAAGAAGGTTACTGTGAAGTAATTCACAACTTCTAAGATATTCAAGGCAGGCTCCCGATTGGGGGCCTGCCTTTTTTGTTCTAAATCCACAAAGTTAAGGGATAACAAAGTTTGAGCGTTCCCCATCGTGACTTTATCGTGAGAGGATGAGTTTTTTATTATTGACCTTGCTACCAATTCTTTTCCCCCCTGTGATCGTCCTTAGCCTTTAACGATGACCTCTTACCCTATATATTTCGCCCCTAATCCTTGTTTGGCTTCTTGGGCATATAAGTGTCGGTATTTAAGTAGAAAAGGCTTCCTGCGTCATTTTTCGCGTTGTTTTAATAAAATTTATACGCTCATTTTGTTTGCATTCTCATTTTTTATGATTAAATTTGCAGTCGCATAGTGTCCAAAAGCGAAATAAATAAGTAAGTAACATAAAAATCAAAATCTAACATGAACAAAATTTTACGTTTTTCAATGCTTAGTCTGCTGATGATGCTTTTCGGCATGAGCAGTTATGCACAGGAAATCACTTTCGACTTTACGGGCGACGATGCCTATACGTTGTTCGGTTTTTCTGGTTTCTCGGCCAGTGGCGTCTCCGATGGTGACTTTACAGAGACAAAATCTCTGACTGTTGATGGGGTTACTGTTACAGTATCGCCTTCTACAACTGGTACACCTAACCGTATGTGGACGGGCACGCTCCGTATGTATGGCGGCACGCTTACCATTAGTTCTACTCAGAACATTTCTGCTATTAATTTCACGACAAGCAAGTGGAATACCGGAAATACTGCTAATGTAGGAACTCTTAGTGGTTCTTCCTGGACTGGCAGTGCTAATGAAGTTGTGTTCACAATTGCCGGTAACTCCCAGATTAAGACCATCGCCGTAACACTTGGCGAAGGTGAAGGCGAAGGTAGTGGTGAAGAGACTGGCGACGATGTTGACGTACAGACTGTTGCCAATATTGCTGCTTTCAAGGCTCTTGATGCTAAGACTGAGGCTCGCCTGACACTGAAAGATGCTGAGGTGCTCTATGTGAATGGAACCAATGATATCTATGTTCGCGACGCTTCTGGTGCTATCGACTTCTATCGTACGGGTCTTTCTCTGACTGCAGGTCAGAAGTTGAATGGTTCGGTGATTGGAGTCTACGATGCTTACAAGAACACTCCGGAACTTGTTAAGAGCGACAACACCAACGATTCTAAGATTACAGCCACAAGCGGCACTGTTACCGCAAAGAGCATTGCTCCTGCTGATGCAGCCAACTACATTTGTGACCTCGTGAAGTTCAGCGGAGTCACCGTTACCAATACCGATGGCAAGTATTATGTTGACAAAGTTCAGGTTTACGACAAGTTTAAGGTGCTGAGCACAACTCCCGATGCCTCTAAGACTTACGACATCGAGGGTATTCTCATTATGTATGGCGACGTGATTGAACTCTGCCCCGTCAAGGATTATGCTGAAACCGGTAGTGGTGATGATCCCGATGTACCAGTGGAAGATGAAATCGTGATTGCTACAGTCGAAGAGTTCAACGCTGCTGCTGAGAGCACAACCGTTTGGTATCAACTCACGGGTGCCGTTACAAATCTGAAGGATGGCGACTTGTATGGTAATTTCGACCTCGTCGACGAGACAGGTTCTGTTTATGTCTATGGTTTGCGTTCCGAAAAGGATGGTCCTAAGAAGCAGTTCCAGGAACTCATTGCCGCACAAGGCATTGAGGAAGGTACGAAGATAGTCCTCATCGGTAACCGCGGTTCCTATAAGGGTAAGATTGAGGTTATGAATGCCTATTTCGTTCGCGTTATTTCAGAGGATGAGCCTGTTGAAATGACGGCTATGTTCGATGCTACAAAGGATCTCGGTAATGTGGAGCGTGGCGAAGGTTCTATTAAGAAGGCTGATGTGACTATGTCGAATACCGATGGTATTCTTGGCAATGGTCAGCAGTATCGCTTCTATAAGAATGCTACGCTCACCTTCTCTGCTCCTGGCTGCACCATAACGAAGATTGAGTTCACTGATGTGAAGTCTAATCCTGTTTCTGGATTCGGCGCTCCTTCTACTGGTAAGATGGAGGGAACCGTTTGGACAGGTTCTGCTTCAGAGGTTTCGTTCCCCGTAGAGAACAAGCAGGTTCGTGCTACACTGATCAACGTAACTTACACTGCTGGTGCTCCCGAGACACCTTCAACAGGTAGTTCACAACTCAGCAAGTATCCTTATGCAAAGCCCGAACTCATTGCTCAGGCCAAGGAACTCATGGAGAAGGGCGATGAGGCTGCTGAAGAACTCGCAGAGTTGATGAAGGAGATTGCTCGCTCGCATGCTCTTGGTGAGGGTCTGCCCGAGGCTGAGGATATCACCGACCAACTTTCCAGCGAGTGGACTGTTGAGGAGTTTGCTGCCGGTGAGGGTATCGAAGGCGAAGGCTACTACAAGGCTGAAGGCAAGGACATTGTTGCCCGCGTTTATCAGACTGTAGAGTTGAAGGCTGGTCGCTACATGCTCACCGCTACAGGTCGTGGTCAGAAGTATCCTACCATTGCTGAGACCATTGATGAGCGTCTGCAGGTAATGGCTATCAATA
Organism: Prevotella sp.; assembly: GCA_024697645.1. Lineage (GTDB taxonomy): Bacteria > Bacteroidota > Bacteroidia > Bacteroidales > Bacteroidaceae > Prevotella. The sequence continues at coordinate 21,548 of JAILFH010000003.1, read as the reverse complement.
ACGATAATCTCGGTCGCTATCAGTCTATCGCCCGCAACGATAAAGAGGGCGGTGTCTATGGCGAAGGCTGGGACGATGCAAGTGACTACTTCACAATGACTGCTGATGGCGAGGCTGTGCTCGGTGCTTACTTCGAGCCTATTCCCGGCCGCGACTCATGGGCAGAGGTTGGCAACTTCCGTCTAGTTCGTCTGGGCGATGCTACTCGCTATATTTCTCAGTATGAGGAATTCTACAACGATCAGGCTGCTCAACTCGATGTACTCGTTCATCGCACACTGAAGCAGGATGAGTGGAACTCACTCGTTATTCCTCTCGACCTCGGTCCTGCCGAGATTGCAGAGCAGTTCGGTGAAGGCACAAAGGTTGCTGCTCTTGCTAAGGCTACTGAAGGCGTAGTTGAGTTCGCTTCTCTGAAGGAGGCTTCTATTGAGGCTAATGTTCCTGTACTCGTGAAGCCCACAGCAGTGAAGGAGACCAACCGCTACCTCTTCAAGAATGTGGGCATCTCTACAACAGTTTCTGCCGTTGTGAAGGCTGCAGGCTTTGACTTCGTAGGTTTCTACAATCCCGATGAGACACCTGTTGAAGGTGGTCTGGGCTTCGACGTGATGGATAAGAACGGTGTATTTGCCGCTCTGACTACCAGTGCCGCTCTTGTTCCGACGGGTGATGCAAAGGTTGAGAAGGTGCTCATCGATGGTGAGGTTTACTTCGAGGCAGGTGCTGCTGAGGCTAAGATGAACATCATTGGTGCCAACGTTCCTACTCCTACTGCTATCGACACGATTGAGACCAACAATCAAACTGATGCCATCTACAACATTGCCGGACAGCGTGTTCAGCAGATGACCAAGGGTCTCTACATCATTGGTGGAAAGAAGTACCTGAAGAAGTAATCAGTAGTTAGCAAACACTGTTATACACAATATTCGACTATGCTCCGTGCTCTACAGCATGGGGCATAGTTTTTTATTCCCCCAAACATCTCTCCCGAACATCAAAAGCACATCTCTCTAACATACAAAGCACATCTCTCTAACATACAAAGCACACCTTTTGACCATAGAAAGCATACCTTTTGACAGTACAGAGCATACCTTTATACTATACAAAGCATACCTTTATATACCTATAAAGGACACCTCTCTATGGTAGAAAGGTATCCTTTCTAAGGTCTAAAGGATACCTTTATATAAATCTCGGTTAGTCTCCGCCAGAATCGCTTCTTTTTCTGTCGCTTTTAGTTGACTTTTTTCAATTATCCCGTCTTGTTTTGTGAAAAATCTTGTCCACATTTTCCAAAATTCAAGAAATTTCACAGGCTTCACGATAAAAATATATTCGCAAGTAATCCCGATGAAATGGGCGATTTTTGAACAAAAAATCAAAATGGACAAGAATGGACAAGATATGGAACGGTATATATTTGTCAAATTCTGTTGTTTTGTTTATATTTGCACCCAAGAATTCTAACTGGTGCTATCAAGCATAGTGGAAAGATGATCGCTAACTAAAGAAATTGGGCAAATGTAATCTTTGGAAAAGTATTAAGTGAGAGGATAAAAAAGATTAATGCCTAGAGAAACAACTAGCAAAGGGGAACGCTTCGGCGCTCCCCTTTGTTTTGATTTTGAGTTTGTGCGATGTAAGCATCTTATTCTTTGATGCAAAAATGAGGTTCTCTGCTTTCGAAGAAAAAATTGTATTAACACCTACCATCCTACCATAAACTCCTGCAAATGCCTCTGGTAAAGGGTTTGAGGCATGGTAGGTCTTTTGTTAAGACCTACTATAGACCTACCATACACCTACCATAAGGCAACAGCGTAAAAGAAAAGACTGCAACAGAAAATTTGAGGTTGTGATTCTGTGTAACCTTCTGATTACCAGTTTGTTTTACGATTAGTTCTTGTTGATGTTGCTTTTATATCCTTTTGCTTTTTCCATTTTAGAAATGGTAGGTCTATGGTAGGTGTATGGTAGGTGTGCGAAAAAGACCTACCATACCTCAAAGCCTTTGTGGTAGGGCGTTTACGAGGGGTTATGGTAGGTCGGTAGGTCTATCTCACTTTTGTGCGTGAGAGAAATTTCTTATTCTGTAGGGGTTGCCTATTCTTTTGCTGGTTCAGCAGGATTCGTCTCGTCAGTGGCTTCAGGTTGAGCACTGTTTTGAGATTGATTAATGTTTGGGTCTTGAACTGTGTTCTGAGGCTGAACTGTGTCCTGGGATTGAACTGCGTTCTGAGTCTGAACTGAGGCTTGCGCAGGAGTTGCGGATTGGGTCTCTGTAGTAACTTGGGGCTGAGGGTCAACAATCTGTCCGTCGCGGAGATGAATGGTGCGGTCAGTGGTTGTGGCGAGTTGCTCGTCGTGAGTGACGATGACGAAGGTCTGGCCGAATTTCTCGCGCAGGTCGAAGAAGAGTTGATGAAGTTCTGCCTTGTTCTTGGAATCCAGTGAGCCAGAGGGCTCGTCGGCAAGGATGACGGCGGGATTGTTGACTAAAGCACGGGCAACAGCAACACGTTGCTTCTCACCGCCAGAAAGTTCGGCGGGTTTGTGATGAGCACGATCAGAAAGTTTCATGAACGCGAGCAATTCCTCGGCGCGCTTCTTGGCCTCGCTGCGGCTTTTGCCAGCGATGAATGCGGGAATCATGATGTTCTCAATGGCAGTGAACTCAGGCAGCAACTGATGGAACTGGAATACGAAACCGAGATGCTGATTGCGGAAGTCGGCGAGTTGGCGTTGCGATAGGGTAGTGGTGTCGATTCCGTCGACGATTACTTTTCCTGTATCAGGGTGGTCGAGCGTACCGATAATCTGCAGCAGCGTGGTCTTGCCCGCACCACTGGGTCCGACAATACTAACGATTTCTCCTTTATTAATAGTAAGGTCAATGCCTTTCAATACTTGTAGAGAGCCGAAACTCTTCGTGATGTTTGTGATGTTTATCATATTTTAAAATAGGTGACTTTTGCGAAAATATTTTAGTGTATATTTGCTAATCCACCGACGCAGCAGGTCATAAGCCGAGAGTTCCTCAGTATGTTGAGGCTGAGCGAAGGTCATCTCGTCCATAGCGTCGCCGAACTGGTCGGGGAAGATAATCATCATGTTCGTACCCGAGAAGAATCTGATGAGTTCATCGGGCAGGCGGTCCATAGCCGTTTTGTAGGAAACAGTTCCCCTACGGGCTGTGACCACGACGAACAAATGGTCTTCCGCAATCGTTGCAGCCAGTTGAGGCAGCGCGTTCCAATGCGGCATTGACAGATATTCCGCCCTGACGTTTGGATGTCGGTTGCGCATGTATTCATTGACGAAAGCCAGCGTGTCGCTACGCCCGTGGAACTGAATTCGACATTCCAGATTGCTCGCCAGTCGAGCCAAACGCTCCAACCAACGATAGAATCCAGGTTCGAACTGAGCCCTCGAAGGCACAGCCACCTGAATGCGACGAATCGTGCTTAGCGGCTGACGGAGTCGCGCCATGATGATCTGGCGGTTCAGACCATTGAACAGGCTTTGGTGGAACTGCCCCCAGAAACGTGCAGGCGAACCTCCTCCAGCAGCCCCATGAAGTCCGAGAAGAATCTCGCTGGCGCGGAATTCCTTGAAAGCGTGCTTGATACCGTTCGCAATATTTGCCGCAATGCGCACCTGAGTCTGCATTCTCACGTCGCTTGCAGCAGCCTGTTGGGCAATCTTCTCCAGCAATTGCGTACCCGCCTCCTGATTCTTTCGGGCGTTCGTGTCGTCGTAGACCACGTTGATTGCCACCAATCCTCGATTGAGTTTCGGATTGCGCATGAGAATGGCGAGATTGATGAGTTCAGGTGCATATTCCGGATATTTCACGGGAATCAGCATACGTTCGTCATCGTTCTGTGCATCATCCTCGCTCGCCATATCCTTATCGCGAATGATAATCTGCTGAGCGGCCTGTTCGGTGATGAGCGTAGAGATGATACACGTGAATAGAATCATGATGATGACACCATTCAGCACATCATCGCCAATGAGAAATTGTCCGGGTGCAGTTTCAATTTGCATTCCCACCATTACAATCGCAATGGCACCAGCAGCGTGGGCAGAGGTCAGACCAAACATCATGTGGCCCGAGGAAAGCGGCAAGCGGAAGAGCAGACAAGCAAGATAGGACGCCAGCGCTTTTCCAACTGTTCCGAAGAACACCATAGCCAGCACCACCCACAAGATGTTGCCGCCCTTGAAGAGCAGGCCGAGATTGATGAGCATTCCCACGCCAATCAGGAAATAAGGAATGAAGATGGCGTTGCCGATGAACTCAATTCGGTTCATAAGCGGAGAAACGGGCGGGATATAGCGATTCAGAATTAATCCAGAGAGAAAAGCGCCCACGATGCCTTCAAGGCCAATCGCCTCACTCAAGGCTGCACTCATGAAAAGCATCGACATGACAAAGATGAACTGCATCACCGCGTCACTATAGCGGCGGAGGAACCATCGCGTCAGTCTGGGAATGATGAGCATCAGCAATAAGACGAAGACGACTAACTTGGCTGCAAACCACACCCAGAAAAAGAATCCGCCACCTGTGCCGTGAGCCGCCTCAAGAGCCGCCAGACAAATAAGCGCCAACAGCAGGGCCAGCATTGAACCTCCCACACTGATGGTGACACTGGGCTTGCGCTGCAGACCGTAGCGTCCGATGATGGGGTAGGCGATCAGCGTATTCGAAGCCATCAGCGAACCCAGCAGGAACGAGGCCTCGTGGCTATAGCCCAGAAACCAGACGGAAGTGAAATAAGTCAGGATGAACGGAATGAGGAATGAAAGCAAACCGAAGATGGTCATGCGCGGAATGTTCTTGCGCAAGCCTTCGATGTCCATCTCGAGCGAAGCAAGAAACATGATGTAGTAGAGACCCACCTTTCCGAACTGCTCGAAAGAAGCGTCGCGCTCCAGAATATTCAGACCATATTTTCCTATCAGAACACCCGCAAGCACCATTCCGATGATGTGCGGAATGCGCAACTTACCCATGATGATAGGTGCTGAGAGAATGATCAGCATCACCACCAGAAACGTCAGCGTAGGATCGGTGATTGGGAAATATTCTGACAAGTTCATCATTTCAAGTGCAAAATTACTTATAAAAATAGAAAAATCAAAGCGAAAAGTCGGTTTTTACGTTAAATTGTTGTATTTTTGCACCCGAATCACTTAAAAATGGAATCATGAGAGTAGCAATTGTAGGCGCAAGTGGTGCGGTTGGACAGGAGTTTCTCCGCATTCTGGCTGAGCGCAAGTTTCCGATTGATGACCTGGTGCTGTTTGGCTCTGAGCGCAGCGCTGGCCGTAAGTATGAATTCTGTGGTAAAGAATACGAAGTGAAGTTGTTGCAGCATAACGACGACTTCAAGGATATAGACGTTGCCTTTGTTTCGGCAGGTGGCGGCACGTCGAAGGAGTTTGCAGAGACCATCACGAAGTACGGCTGTGTGATGATCGACAATTCAAGTGCGTTCCGTATGGACGAGGATGTGCCTTTGGTTGTCCCTGAGTGCAATCCCGAAGACGCACTGACCCGCCCGCGTGGCATCATCGCCAACCCCAACTGTACGACCATCATGATGGTGGTTGTGTTGCAGCCATTGGAGCAGTTGAGTCATATCCGCCGCATTCGCGTTTCGTCGTATCAGAGCGCAAGCGGAGCAGGTGCAGCCGCAATGGCAGAACTGCAGCAGCAGTACAAGGAACTGCTGAACGGCGAGCCCGTGACCGTGAAGAAATTCCCCCATCAACTGGCCTATAACGTCATTCCCCAGATTGACGTGTTTACAGACAACGGCTACACGAAGGAAGAAATGAAGATGTTCAACGAGACTCGCAAGATTATGCACACAGATGCCCGTTGTTCCGCAACATGTGTTCGTGTGAGTTCGCTGCGCAGTCATTCTGAAAGTGTATGGATTGAGACCGAAAAGCCCATCAGCATCGAGGACGCCCGTAAGGCTATCGCCGGTGCCCCAGGCTGCACGCTCGTTGACGATCCCGCAAACCTCGTCTATCCTATGCCGCTCGACACAGCAGGCAAGGATAATATCTTTGTAGGCCGCATCCGCAAGGACCTGGCTGAGGAGTGTGGATTAACCCTCTGGCTATCTGGCGATCAGATTAGAAAGGGCGCAGCCCTGAACGCTGTTCAGATTGCAGAATACCTTATCAGCGTAGGAAATATTGGCTGAAGAAATCTTGTGATTGGCTGAAAAAATTTGCGCAGAACTGCCATTTTTTTCTATATTTGCAAAAAAATAATTCAAAACAATGGAAGTCCTGAACAACATATTGTCAACATTTGAGCCGATTACACTCGAGGAGATGAGTGAAATCAGGTTGATGAATCGCATTGACACGAAGTTCGTGACAACGCGGCGTCAACTCATGCAGTTGCTCGATATGGCCCACGACGATTACTGGGCTCAAGACATCAATGGCGAGCGACTCTCGAGATATGACACCACGTATTTCGATACAGACGATTTCCACATGTATCGCGTACACCAGCACGGACATTGTAATCGCCAGAAGTTGCGCTTCCGCACCTATGTGAGCAGCAATCTGCAGTTCATGGAGGTGAAGACCAAGAACAACCGGGGGCGTACGAAGAAAAAGCGCATCAAGGTGAGCGATATGGATCTCGCCGACGAGGAGAAGCGCGCATTCCTGGCCGAACGACTTCATTACGATGTTGACACGCTGCAGCCTGCTATTCGGAATAATTTCGACCGCATCACCCTCGTCAATCGTGGCAAGACCGAGCGACTGACCATCGACACCAATCTGAAATTCTTCAACCTGGTGAGTGGACAAACGCTGGACATGGGACCACTGGTCATCGTAGAACTCAAGCGCGACGGCCTTTGCTATTCGCCCGTTCTCGAGATGTTGCGCCAACTTCGCATCCATCCCCACGGTTTCTCGAAGTATTGTATGGGTTCGGCACTTACCAATCCCGCTCTTCCCGTCAACCGCTTCAAACCGAAACTCATCGATGTGGAGAAGATCCTGAGCAGAGGATGAACCCTCGAAGAAAAGAAAGCAATCACAAGAAAATATAAAAACAAAAGTCCATACAGTTATGAATAATCTATTAAATTTCTCACTGACGCCCGATTTCCTTGAGATGATGGTACGTTTCGTCATCTGCCTGGCGTTCAACTGGTTTATTATCGACCGACTCTATTATAAGAAGAGCAAGCGTCGCGACTTCTATTTCACGTTCCTGCTGACGAGCGTTGCTATTTTCTTCCTGGTGTTCTTCATGATCTTCGGACTCGACAAACTGGGTGGAAAGACCTCGATGGGTATTGGTATCGGTTTGTTCGGTATCTTCTCTATCATGCGTTACCGTACAGATGCCATGCCAGTACGCGAGATGACCTATCTGTTTGTCATCATTTCGCTCTCAGTGGTCAATGCTATTGCCAGTTCGGCTACAACCGCCGAGATTCTGATCACCGACTTCATCGTGGTGGTTGCCATCTGGATCTGCGAGAAGAATCTGCGTATTCAGCACACGAAACTCATTCAGTACGACCGTATTGAACTCATTAAGCCCGAGCGTCGTGAAGACCTCATTGCCGACCTCGAGTCACGTCTTGGTCTCGACATCATCAATGTTGAAGTTGGCGCAGTCGACATGCTTCGCGATATGGCAATGGTGAAGGTTCATTACAAAGAAAGTATGAGCAAGCATCCCAACTCTGTCGATGCAAAGTTGAAGTTGAGCAAGGACGATCTCGTCAACGTGTAAGCAAAGAATTAATTTATCCCTCATTCACCCAATTTTAATTAGGCGAACAATTATGAAAAGAAGCGTTTTATTCCTGCTCATCGCGATGACGGCTCTGACCGCATCTGCACAGAGCGACGACTTCGGCATCTGGACATCCATCCAGGCCGAGAAGAAAATCAACACGAGATGGAGCGCAGGCTTTGAGGCCGAGATGCGTACTCGCGACAATGTGGGTAACTTCGACCGCTGGAGTGCTGGACTCGATCTGGAATATAAGATCATGAGAGGTCTGAAAATTTCTGGAGGCTACTCGTTCCTTTACGACAACAACGAGCGCATCTCCTATTACGAAGAGGGCGATGGTAAGGTAGAGAAGGAAGAAGTGTCTGTTGGCGACCCGAAGAAGATGGGTCAGTACTGGGGCGCACGTCACCGTTTCAACGTCTCACTGACGGGACAGGTGAAGTTTGGCGACTTGGAAGTCTCGCTGCGTGAGCGCTGGCAGTATACTTATCGTCCTGAATACACCGTTGACGAGCGCTGGTCGTTCTACAACGAGGAATGGGACGGCGAAGAGCATGTCTACAAAGGAAAGGGCAAGAACGTACTGCGTTCGCGTCTGCAGTTGGAGTACAAACTCCGTTCGCTGGGACTCACTCCCTTCGCAAGTGCTGAGATGTATAACGCCTGGTCGGTGCAGAAGATGCGCTACACTGTAGGAACCGACTGGAAACTCTCGAAGCAGCACGTGTTCAGTCTCTATTATCGTTATGATAATGTACGCAACGACGACTACGACAATGAACCCAACCGGCACGTAATCGGTGTTGGTTATAAATTCAAGTTTTAGGTAAATAGCGGTTTTTTAGAAGACGAGAAGCCCAGGAGAGTATTTCGCTTTCCGGGCTTCTTTCTTTTTATATTGGGTTGCAGTTGAGGCAAGTGCACAAAGAGCAGGTTCTTTTTCTATTTTGTTTCTAAATCTTCCGTTTGTGCTCGTTTTTCTTCTCCAATTTGTTTATAAAAGGGGTGGGGTAGCGATTTATTGAATAAAAAGTGCTGTTTGTTGAAAAAAGTTTTCCAGACGGCAGTTTCTTTTTACTTTTGCATAGTTAGTTTTTGTAAGGCATCTTTTAAGCACGGTAGCATATAAATAGTTCAGTTATAAAATTTAAAGGCTACGCGCTCCCCTGGTTTCAGAACTGGGGGATTTTTTTGTGCCTGATAGTGATGTCTTTACAGAAATTGCAGAATTCTGCTCCTGAGGGCTTATTCCTTCTTTTTATTAACGCGTTTAGAGGCTCCGATGGAACCCGTCGGACAAACCAGTCGGCAGAGGTGACAGCCCACACAGTTGGCGCCAATGATGCGAGGTTGGCGAGTCTCGCGGTCGAAGGCAATTGCCTGATGCCCAGCATCCATACACGAGTTGTAGCAGCGTCCGCAGCCGATGCAAGTGTCATGATTGATTTTCGGATAGACAATCGTCTGGCGGTCGAGGTTCGAAGGCGTCACGAAGTTGGGCAGTTCCTCGCCCACGAGATCTTCAAGTCGTTCTACTCCTCGTTCGGCCATATAATTCTGCAATCCCAGTTTGAGGTCGTCGATGATGCGATAACCATATTGCATCACAGCCGTACAGACCTGAACATTGTGGCAACCCAACTGAATGAATTCCAGTGCGTCGCGCCATGTTTCAATGCCGCCGATACCGCTCAGTTGTACGTTCTTCAGGATCGGATTCTTAGCCAGTTCCAGGATGAACCGAAGCGCAATGGGCTTCACGGCTCGTCCCGAATAGCCCGACACCGTCTTCTTTTCCGACACGTCAGAACGGTTGTTCATCGTCACGCTCTTAATCGTATTGATGGCAGAAATAGCGTCAGCCCCAGCGAAATAGGCTCCCATTGCGGGTTGCGACATGTGAGTGATGTTGGGCGTCATCTTCGGAATAACGGGGATAGAGACGTTGCGCTTCACGTAAGCCGTGTAGAACGTCACGAGTTCAGGATCCTGACCCACGTCCGACCCCATACCAGCCAGTCTCATCTGCGGACAGGAGAAGTTCAGTTCGATTGCATCAACGCCAGCCTTCTCCGCCATTCTCGCCAGAATAATCCACTGCCGTTCGGTTTGTCCCATGATTGAGGCCACCACAATCTTTGACGGATAGTTCTCCTTCAGCCGCTTCAGAATATCGAAGTCCACTCGTACGGGATTTTCGCTCAACTGCTCCATGTTGCGGAAACCATAGAAGTCGCCCATACCGCCAGTTGCACCCTCCTCAGGATGGTCGTGAACAGCGTCGAATCGGGGCGACACCTCATGAATGTCCTGCATGCAGATGGTCTTGTAGAACACGCCTGCCCAGCCCGCATCGAAAGCGCGAGCCACCATCTCGTAGTTCGTGCAGATTGACGATGAGGCCAGAAAGAACGGACTTTCGCAATGAAGGCCGCAGAAGTCGATTTCAAGACTCGGAAGTTTCTGCTCGGGAATTTCCTTCGGAGCGGCTTCTGCCAGCAGACTCTTGATTCTGATCGGGCTGTCGTAGTGGATACACGCTTGCTCGGCCGCTTCCAGTTCCTCGTCGGTGCAATCAGCAACCCACTGCCTCGCCAGTTTGCCATTACCAAATCGTATAGCGCGTATCGCACGGGCAGGGTCGCCATTCTTGCAAACCTGACTACAGGGCGCATCAATGCACAGCAGGCATCGTGCTGCCTCTTCTTCAACGTGAAATTTTCGGTTCATAAGGTCTTTGTATTGTTGTCATTTTAGGTCTTCGACCACAAAGTTATTCATTTTTTCGTAAATTCAAATACCTTTGTATAAAAATATTCCTCATTGTGGAAAATAGAACTATTCTCTGGAGCAAACAACCCAAAAACCTCTTGTGGCAAAGCGTTCGGGAACGGGGAATTGGTAACATCAAGAGTAGGGAACAAACCAGTTTGAATAGTCTCGCGGAACGAGCAGAAGGGTAGGGGATTTGTTAAATATACTTAACGAGGAGTAAATTGTTTGCAAAATAATTTGGTTTATAAAATAAACTTATTTATCTTTGCAGCGTGTTCGAACCACTACGTCTTGTCGAGTGATCTTCTGCAGGGGTTGCCCGACGGACAAAGAATCAATTTAAAACCAGTTATTCATCATCAAAAAATCGAACTTAAAATGGAAAATAAAGAGTTGACTGCTGAGCGCAGTCTTGAAATCATCAGCGAGCAGATTGCACAGAGCCGCAAGGCCGTGTCGAAGAGCGTGGGTACTTCGCTCTATGTATCTGGACTCTGCACTGCAGGAATGGCCGTTCTTATTGGCATATTGAATTGTCTGGCTGGCAATGGTGCTTGGCATCTGTTGTGGTTCCTGCTGCCTGTCATCATCTGGTTGGCGGAAAAGAGTATCCTCGGCAACAAGCCTGCAACGCCAAGAACCTTTGTTGGCGACATGGTCGGCAAGACTTGGTGGACATTCGCTGTCTTTGTGCTGGGCTTTTTCCTCTTCTCTATATTATTTAATATGGTGATAAGGCTCGATGGCCCAGAGGTTTTTGTCAGACTCCACATCAGTCCTTTGCGCATCATTCTGCTGCTCATGGGAATGGCCGTCACCATCACAGGCCATATCCTGAAGCAGAAATGGCTCGTCTGGTGCGGCATCATCGGCGGTCTCGGTGGTTTCGCCTGGGAGTCGTTCAACGTTACGCTTACATTACTCGCGAGATTTGGGATGTCCGTCGATCAGTATTCCTTCATGCAACTGATTTCCCCGAGCATTCTGATTGTTTTATTCAGTATTGTCGGCCTAATTCTCCCCGGCTATAAAATCAAGAAGTAACATGACATTCAAACCATTAGACCCATTACTCCATAGTGAACTCCGTCTGGCGGTGATGTCGTTACTCGTGAGTGCCGAAGAGGCGGAATTCTCCTACATTAAGGAGCAGACTGGCGCCACAGCGGGCAACCTCAGCGTGCAGATCGACAAACTGTCGTCGGCGGGCTACATGGAAGTGGAAAAGACTTTTAAGGGCAAGCGCCCCTGCACCATCTGCCGCATCACCGTGAAAGGTGTTCAGGCCTTCGAAGACTACATCGAAGCATTGAAAACCTACATCGGTGGGCAATAGACCCATGAACATAAAAGAGCGGCACACATTGGGATTCATCGTCCTTTTGCGTGCCGCTGATTGTGGGTTTGTGCGCAGTTACTCAAAGATTACTAAGAGAGATTATTATTCTATCAATTATGAAAATTATTTAGGCTACAAAGTTAGCAATAATATTTCAGAATGGAAAGGTCAATTTCTCTGGTAAATTGGTCATTTTGACGGCAAATTTTGCATGTATTGCGATTTAAGTGAGAAAATAACGTGAAATTGAGGCAAAAGACCTCCGATATTTCGTACCTTTGCAGTTGAAAAACAGAAAGAGAAAATGGATATAGAAAGTGTTAGGGACTTTGCATTAAGTCTGAATGAAGCAGTCACCGAAGAACTTTTTGCCAAAGAGTGGATCTCGTGGCGCATCGGGGGCAAGTGGTTTCTGCTGATGCAACTCGACTCCCCAGAGCCGCGAGTGGCCGTGAAGTTGCCGCCTGAAGTGGGCGTTGCGCTTCGTGAGCAATACGATGGTGTCAGACCAGCCTACCACATGAACAAGGTACATTGGAACGACCTCTATCTTGACTTGCTCAACGACGACTTCGTGAAAGAACAGATAACGAATTCCTACAATCTCGTCGTCAGTTCAATGACGAAGAAGAAAGAGAAGAAACAATAACAAATACGATAGAAACGATGATTAGAAATCTGCTTTTGGTTGCCCTTGGCGGCGCAGTGGGCTCCGTAGGTCGCTATCTTGTCTCGAAGTGTTTCGAAGGCGCATTCCCCTGGGGCACGCTGACGGTGAACCTTCTCGGCTCGCTACTGATTGGCTTTCTGGTTGGATTGGTAGCGAAGGGAACCTTGTCGCCTGAGATGAAGTTGCTGCTCGTCACGGGCTTCTGCGGTGGATTCACCACTTTCAGCACCTTTGCCAACGAGTCGTTCACGATGATGAAGGCAGGCGACGCTCTGCTCACAGCCGTTTACATTGGAGCAAGTGTGGCACTCGGCATTCTGGCAGTCTATCTGGGTATGAAAATCTCGGGCTAACCAATATCAGAAGAATGGGGAAAGAGTTGGAAGAAATCAGGCAATGGATTCGTGAAGCCGAAGCAATTGTCGTCGGAGCAGGTTCTGGGCTTTCCACCGCGTGTGGATACAGCCATTATAATACTGCGCCGTTCTTTACCGACAACATGCAGCCATTCATTGAGAAGTATGGCTTCAAGTCGCTGTTTCAGGGCCTGACCTATCTCTATTCAAGCGCGGAAGAAGAGTGGGCCTATCTGGCGCACTACGTGAAACTGATGTACGAAACGCCAGCGGGCAAGCCCTATCAAGACCTCTGCAAACTGATCAGCAACAAGCCTTATTTCATTCTGACCACGAATGTCGACATGCAGTTAGACAAGGTGTTCCCGTCTGACAGAATTTGTCATTTTCAGGGCGATATGCGCTATCGTCAGTGTCAGCAGCCTTGCAATGATGAAGTTTACGCCAATGATGACATTGTGAAGTTGACAGACAATCTAACTGACCCTACCCAGTTGCCATCTGACGCCGTTCCCCGTTGCCCCGACTGTGGTCGCGTCATGACGCTGTGGGTGAGAGACGACCACTTTTCAGAAGGCACCCACTGGCAACAGCAAGTAGACCGTTATCGAAATTTCCTTCAGGAACATCGCGCCGAGCGTATTTTGTTCTTGGAATTAGGCGTTGGCGACATGACGCCCAACATCATCAAGTTGCCATTCTGGAAGATGACCGATGAACTGCCTCAGGCTCGCTACGTCGTCATCAATACGAAGGGAGTGGAGAATAAGTCTGCCCTCTCAGAACTCTGTCAGGCGTCGCCCACCTGTTGCGCTCATGGTGGCAGTAAGCACGCCAGCATTCCTCTGCATCTGCAAGGCAAAGCATTAGCGCTCGACGAAGATTTGGCTGTCGCCTTACATCAACTAACGAAATTGTAATCGATTTAGTCATTCGCAAGTCAATCACAATCCTATTAATTAAGAATAGTTTTCTTCCTTCATTTTTCAATCAGTATTAGAAATCATTTTTTGTGATTAGTGAATTGTAACTTGTTACTAGTTACTCACAATCAGCATTACTAATCATATTTGTAAATTGTGATTTGTAACCTGATATCTGTACATGTGATTTGTTATCTGCTATTTCACATCTGTCTTTATTACCCTTCATTCACAATCTGCATTACTAATCATATTTGTAAATTGTGAATTGTTATTTGTAACTTGTTCTAATTTGTGATTTGCTATTTGTAATTTGTCTATCTGCTCTCTCATCGCCTTCTTCAGCGTGTTGAACGCCTCGTCACCCGTGCAGTGGCTGGTGAAGAACTGCGTATTGGGATAGTTCGTCTTCAGTTTCATGGCCAGGGCCGTGAGTTCTTCCTCAGTCTCATGACTGTCGAGCAGATGGAAGCCGCCCACGACAGAATCCACAGGCCAGGGGCAGGCGTCAAGAATGTTCTCCAGTCCACTATGGGCGCAGCCCGTGAAAAGCAGTCCGTCTACATAGAACGCCAGTTCGTGTCGGAAATCGTCCTGCACCAGTTCTCCCTCTGCGTTCTTCGCGAAGAGATGCAAGTTGCCCTTCGGTAGCGGATGAACCTGAGGAATATGGGCAATCACGTGCAGATTCTCCTCCAGTTGGCAAGTCTCATCCACCAATATCAACCGTTCTTCGGGCAGTTGAGGCCACACCGCCGTGATGCTGTGAAGCAGTTTCCGCTTCGAATAGAATTTCCCTTTCAGTGCCTCGGGTGAGACGATGATGCGGGCTTTCTCATTGATAGTCAGGAAGTGGCGAAGACCGCCCGCGTGGTCGCTGTGGCCGTGGGAGATGAACACGTAGTCAACCTCACTGAGATCAACGCCCAGTCGCTTCGCATTGCGGATGAACATGTCGCTCGCTCCCGTGTCGAGCAGGATGCGATGGTGCTCCGTCTCGAGATAGATCGACAGCCCGTGCTCTGTCTCGAGCAAGGGGTTCTGCGTTCGGTTGTCGGTCAGCACAGTCCACTTCATAGTCGTCATCAGAATTTACCGATTTTCGCTAATTGCTCTTCCAGAAACTCACAAGAATCGGCCACGCAGTCGGGACACTCGCGCAGCATCTGCTTTGTGCCAATGCCCTTCAGCAGTTTGCACTGCGTGGCTCCGTTCCGCTCTTGGAAACGGTTCATCACCTCGCGCATTTGCCTCATGGCCTTCACCTTGTCCTTGTTCACCAGCCCCAGCACGAGTCCTGCGCCTACCAGCGAGCCACACGTTCCCTGCATGTTTCCCATGCCGCCGCCAAACGCACAGGCGACGTTCATGCTCGTTGCCTCGTCGATGCCAGCAATGTCGGCATAGGTGTGCAGCACGGCTTGCGCGCAGTTGTGGCTGTTGCACCGTTTCTTCTCTGAAGCGATCTGTTTTCTTGATTCCATATTTTGTCGTAAAATCGGGTTCAACTTGAATTTCGTTGCAAAAATACGAAAATATAATCATTCCACAAAATCTGCGTCGGATTGTTTTATTCTCTTGATTTTTTTGTATCTTTGCAGAATCAAACCAAAAACAAACCAACCTTATGAACCGACTGACAAGACTTTTGAGCATCGTGGTGCTGCTTTGCATCGGGCTTTCCGTCTGCACCACTGCCGACGCTGCCCGACGAAAGAAGAAGGCAAAGACTAAGCCTGCAGCCTATCTGATGGTCTATTTCACCGACCCGACCCATAGCATCTTCTTTGCTACCAGTCGCGACGGACACGTGTTCACGGCCGTCAACGACAACAAGCCCATTATTCTCGGCGATTCCATCAGCGAACAGCGAGGCGTGCGCGATCCTCACATCTATCGGGGACCCGATGGTTGGTTCTATCTGGTGGCCACCGACCTCCATCTTTTTGCGCAGCGTCTCGGCTATCGCGACACCCAGTGGGAACGCGACGGCGACCAATACGGATGGGGCAACAATCGCGGTCTGGTGATGATGAAGTCGAAGGACCTTATCCACTGGACTCATACCGTCTGCCGCATCGACAAGACGTTTCCCGAGAAGTTCGGTGAACTGGGATGCGCGTGGGCTCCGCAGTCCATCTACGATCCTGAGGAAGGCCGCATGATGGTCTATTTCACCATTCGAGCCACTGGTAAGGGCCGCACCAAACTCTATTATGCCTATGCCAATCAGGAGTTCACGCAACTCGTCACCGAACCGCAACTGCTGTTCGAATATCCCGATGAGCGCATTCAGATTCTCGACGCCGACATCATGCCGATGCCCGACGGACGCTATTGCATGACCTACTGTGCTCAGGAAAATCCTGGCGGCATCAAGATGGCTGTCAGCGACCATATCAATCGTGGTTATCAGTATGAGCCCCAGCAGATTGACGCAGAGAAGGGTGCTTGCGAGGCGCCTACGATGTATAAACTCATTGGCGAAGACCGTTGGATTCTGCTCTACGACATATTCTCCATACGTCCCCACAACTTCGGTTTCATGGAGACCACCGACTTTAAGACGTTCCAGCACCTCGGCCACTTCAACGAAGGGGTGATGAAATGCACGAACTTCTCCTCACCCAAGCATGGTGCGGTGATTCAGATTACTGAGGATGAGGCTCGGCGGCTGGAGGAGTACTGGAAGCAGTAGGGGCATCTCCAAAGTAACAAAGTAACAAGGTAACAAAGTAACATGTCTGGACGAGTTCCGCCGTTGGCGGCCGTTTCCAAAGTAACAAAGTTTGAGCGTTCCCCGTTAATCGGGGAAGCGGCCTAAGCCGAAGGGGATTCAGTGTAGAACTGCTAAGTTCCGCCGTTTCCAAAGTAACAAAGGACCCTGAGCTTGCTCACTTTCAGAGCGAAGCGGGGAAAGAACAAGGTAACAAAGTAACATGTCTGGACGAGTTCCGCCGTTGGCGGGCTTTAAGAAAACAGTTAAAAACATAAGAAAACAAAAGAAAACAATGGCGCAAGCGCCAAATAACACTGCTCATTTGACCTCACTTACACCAGCGTGATTTTGAGCGCCAGACTACAGCGTTAGTGCAATCTGTGAAATCTAAAAATCTGTGTTTATCTGTGTAATCTGTGGGCAAAAAATAATGAGAAATTAGAAATGAGTAATGAGTAATTCGTGGAAGACTTGGAGCAGTTTCTGTGAATATCGGTGAACGAAAATCCGTGACATTATAAATTAATAATAATCTGTGTCATCCGTGGTTAAAAGTCAGCAGGCAAGGCTAATCTCTCTCCACTCTCCTCTAAATACTCTCCTCTAAATACTCTCCTTTAAATACCAACCTCAACAATATGCAAATGAAAAGTAAGAAAATTCTCCTGACCCTTGCGGCAGCCTTCTGCTGCGTAGTCAGTTCGAACGCACAAAGCAAACTCTATCCTGAACACTTCGACCTGCAGCAGGTGACGCTGCTCGATGGTCCTATGAAGACGGCGATGGACACTAACATCGGCCTGCTCATGGAATACGACGTCGACCGACTGCTCACGCCCTACATCCGTCAGTCGGGACTGGGTGCCACCAGCGACACGAAGAGTCAGTTCTATCAGTGGGAGAAGAAGCATCCGTCGTTCAGCAACTGGGGCGGCAGCGACTTCAACCTCGACGGTCATGTGGGCGGCCACTATCTCTCCGCCCTCGCATTGGCGTATGCAGCTCTGCACGACAACGACGCCCTTCGCCAGCAACTCCTCGACCGCATGAACTACATGGTGGACGTGATGAAGCAGTGTCAGGACCAGTACGACAACAACACGGCTGGTCTCTATGGATTCATCGGCGGTCAGCCCATCAACGACGTCTGGACAACCCTCTACAAGGGCGACATTTCGGCCATTCGCTATCGTGGCGGCTGGGTGCCTTTCTATTGCGAGCACAAGATTCTCGCAGGCCTTCGCGACGCCTATCTCTATGGGGGCAGCGAGACCGCCCGCGAGGTGTTCCGCAAGATGGCCGACTGGAGTGTGAATGTGGTGGCGAAGGTGAGCGGTGCCGATATGGAGACGATGCTCAACATCGAACACGGCGGCATGAACGAGTCGATGCTCGACGCCTATCAACTCTTTGGCGACCAGAAATACCTTTCGGCAGCCAAGAAATTCAGCCACAAGACCATGCTCAACGGCATGCAGTCGCTCGCGCCGACTTTCCTCGATGGTCGTCACGCCAACACCCAGGTGCCGAAGTACATTGGATTCGAGCGTATTGGTGAGCAGGACGCTTCGGCCACCAACTATCTGCGTGCAGCCGAGAACTTCTGGACCGATGTGGCTCAGAACCGCACCACTTGCATCGGTGGCAACAGTGTCAGTGAGCATTTCCTCTCCAAGGAGAGCAGCAATCGCTACATCGACATCCTCGACGGACCCGAGAGTTGCAACTCCAACAACATGCTGAAACTCACCGAGATGATGAGCGACCGCACCCACGACGCACGCTATGCCGACTTCTACGAGCAGACTATGTGGAATCATATTCTCTCCACGCAGGATCCTGCCACGGGCGGCTACGTCTATTTCACTACGCTGCGCCCACAGGGCTATCGCATCTATTCGCAGGTGAATCAGGGCATGTGGTGCTGCGTTGGAACAGGTATGGAGAACCACTCGAAGTACGGACATTTCATCTATACCCACGATGGCAGCCAGACGCTCTACGTGAATCTCTTCACGCCCAGCCTGCTCAGTGCCGACGACTTCGGCCTTCGTCAGGAGACGTCGTTCCCCTTCATCGATAACGCTGCTTCACCCGATGGTGCTACTGCCTCTGTGGCTACCACTCTTCTCACCATCACGAAGGCTGGCTCCTACAAACTCGCCTTGCGCCATCCTGCATGGGCGGGTGCGGGCTATGCCGTCAGCGTGAACGATGTTCCCGTGGAACTGTCGGTGGAGCAGGGCGTAGCCAGTTATGTGACCATCGACCGCAGTTGGAAGGTTGGCGACCGCATCAGCATCAGTCTGCCTATGGAACTGACCTATGAGGAATGTCCCAACTATACCGACTACATCGCCTTCAGATATGGTCCCGTGCTGTTGGCAGCGCAGACCACTGCACAGAAAGCCAACGACGGCAGCGGTCTTGTCTACGAGCAGTTGCAGAACGAGTATGCTGGGGCAGGACGCATGGATCACGCACCGGGAAACATGGCTTCGTCGAAGTCGCTCACGTCGGCTCCGTTGCTGATTGGCGAGCGCAGCGACGTGCTCAGTCGAATCAAGCCTACCGACCTCACTCAGTTGAAGTTCACACTCGATGCAAGCCGTGAGGGCGTGGAGTCCTATCAGTGGGGCGAACTCACGCTGCAGCCGTTCTACACGATCCATCATGCCCGCTATCAGTGCTACTGGTATCAGCAGACGGCAGAGAACTATGCCAATAGCGATATGGCGAAGACCGAGGCTGAGACCGAGGCGCTCAACAACCGTACGATTGACTTCGTGGCTACGGGTGAGCAGCAGAGTGAGGCTGGCCACGAGTACGACTACAGCAGCAATTCGAGCACGGGCTACTACAATTCTGAGCAGTATCGTG
Organism: Prevotella sp.; assembly: GCA_024697645.1. Taxonomy (GTDB): domain Bacteria; phylum Bacteroidota; class Bacteroidia; order Bacteroidales; family Bacteroidaceae; genus Prevotella. The sequence continues at coordinate 2,076 of JAILFH010000003.1, read as the reverse complement.
ATGCGCAGTCGGGTGGCTACGTCCAGTACACGCTCTTCAATCCTGAAGGCATTCGCGAGAATCTCTCCATCATGTGCCGTTTCACCATTGCCGATCGTGGTCGCAAGGCAACGCTCTATGTCGATGGCAAGTCGATAGCCGAGATAGAGATTCCGTCGTCCTATAAGGATGTCAGTGGCACAGGATTCTTCAATATTGAGTATCCCATCCCTGCCTCGCTCGCCGTCAATGCCGACGGAAGTGCGAAGACTCAGTTCGTGGTGCGTCTGGCTGCTACGTCTAGCACGCCGATTCCTGGTCTCTACTACCTCCGCCTGCTGAAGGACTACGACGACCACGCCTATCAGTTTCGCGCTGCCGACTGGATTACGGGTGACGTCAATCGTCTCTCGGCCAGCAACATCACCTATGGCGACGACAACACGCTGAGCATCAAGAGCAGCGGCAACAACAATGTCTGCCTCATGCTCAACTATTCGAAACTTGATTATACCCTCGGCCACGAGCAGACTTTTCTCGTGGTCAGGGGTACTAATCTCCGTCAGAACGACGGCAGTTCCTATCTCTGGTGGCTGAACGGCACCAATCACGCCTCACAGGTGAAACCGACGCGCCAGACTACTCTCACCCTCGACGGCGCCACACAGCAGGTGATAGCCTGGGACATGACCAAGAGCGGTCTCTACGAGAACTTCCCCAACGAGCGAAACAGCATCTGTGCTGGTCAGACCATCTTCGGACTGACTGCCCGCCAGACCTCTTCGCCTGTTGTCATATACGACATCAATTTCGTCTCCGACCTTGACGACTATCTGGAACTCACAACCCACGTCGGCAGCATTCGCACGCAGCAGAGCGATGACGCCTACTATTCCATTAGCGGCTACAAGACAACCGCCCCCGCCAAGGGAATTTTTATCAAGGGCGGCCAGAAAATCCTCGTTCCCTGAAGCATCCTTTTTCCATTTCATAGCGTCCGATTTCGCTCGATGACCATGTGCTTCGTGCGCAATTCGCACCCCACATAACTCTCAACCCACAACTCTCAACCTTTCTCAACCCTTCTCAACCCTTCTCAACCTCCTCTCAACCCTTCTCAACTCCTCTCAACCTTTCTCAACCTTTCTCAACCCTTCTCAACCTTTCTCAATCCTTCTCAACCTTTCTCAACCCTTCTCAACCTCCTCTCAACCTTTCTCAACTCCTCTCAACTCCCTATTGCATCCATTCATTTGTTAAATCTTTTCAAAAGCAGCGTTGTTTTCAAGGTGTCAAAAAATAGAAAAACAACCTCCAATTTTGTAAAGAAAATAGAACTATAGTTCAAAATTTGCCTTCAAAAATTGCCCATTTCATCGAAAGTCGGTAAAGCATCTTTACAAAATTTTACCTTAAATTCGTCCTCTCGATATTTCATAATTTGGGGCAAAGTCGTGTAAATATTTTTCGTAAAATGTAAATTGCAGGCAACAAAATCACGATTGCAAATTGCGAAATCACAATCACAAATTGCGAAATAACATACAGGAAATTTTTAACGAGCGCAAATTTTCCCTCGTTGAATCTATCGCCATCAAACTTCAGAATGGGTCGCCATATTTACAGACAAGGCTGCTAACCACTGCCCTGATTCGGGGCTCTGGTTTCTGGGCGTGTTGAACCACATACCTGAATTAGGTATCTGCTTTCTGTGTTCATCCACCGACGGTGAACGAATTGGTCACCGTCTCCAGATTCGAATATGTCGGCTTAGTCTACCTTTTGCCTTGCGTATGAACAAGCGCAATTTTGAGCCATCGTTGTTTGTCAACAAGTTCAGGAAAGAGGGTGTTAACTGCATCAGGAAAATAGAAGCAATCTCTACCTAAAGCAAAAACATACAATCTATGGGAGGGATAAGGTAAAACACCATTCAACTTTTTTCAGGGATAATTGTGTGACATGTGACATGTGACATGTGACATTAAGGTTTTTCGACATATTGTCCTTAAGGGTGCAGTTTAAAAATGTAATTTATTCGAGGTAGAAAATGAAAGATTGTAATATTACAAATTTTATATTATATTATAATATATA
>JAILFH010000017.1 GCA_024697645.1 Prevotella sp. | reverse complement strand
CGACCGCTGGTATAAGGCCAAGCTCTCGTTCATCACCATCGATGAGAAGACGGAGAAGGAGAAGCGCTCTACGGTGACCTATCTCGTTCAGGCCAGCACGTTCAACGGTGCTGTGAAGAACATTGAGCAGGTGATGGGTGGCACGATGATCGACTATGTCATCGCTAACATCTCCGAGACGAAGATCATGGACGTCTACGAGCATGAGGCTTCTGTGAAGCAGGACAAGGGTGCCGACGTACCTGAGTACGAGCAGTAGTAGCTTCATATTTTGTGAGACTATACTTTTTTATATAATAAGATCAATATGAGCAATGTAGCACAAAACCTGAAGAAAGTGCTGGCTGACCTGCCCGAGGGTGTCAGGCTGGTGGCCGTGAGCAAGTATCACCCTTTGGAGGTGCTGCGTGAGGCTTACGATGCTGGGCAGCGCATCTTCGGCGAAAGTCACGTGCAGGAACTGAGGCAGAAGGCTGAACTGATGCCGAAAGACGTAGAATGGCATTTCATTGGTCATCTGCAAAGCAATAAGGTGAAGTATCTCGCTCCATTCATCAGTCTCATCCATGCAGTTGACACGATGAAACTCCTTCGCGAGATCAATCGTCAGGCTGAGCGTTGTGAGCGGGTTATTGATGTGTTGTTGGAACTGCACATTGCTGAGGAAGAAACCAAATATGGCCTGACGCCCGATGCTTGTCGAGAGTTGTTGGCTGATGGAGAGTGGCGCGATTTGCATCATGTGAGAATACGTGGTCTGATGATGATGGCTACGTATACGGATGATCAAGAGCAGATTCGCTGTGAGATGAAACAGGCTCAAGACCTCTTTGATGAACTGAAGCAGGACTATTTCGCTGACGACGATTCGTTCTCTGAGCGTTCCTGGGGTATGAGCCACGACTACCCGATTGCCATAGAAACTGGTGCCACACTTGTTCGTGTTGGAACGAGTATCTTTGGCGAACGCGAATATTAACGAGTTTTTTCTTTCCCAATGTTCTCTTTTTCCCACCTTTATTATAATAAAAGGTTTGGAAGAGGCAATTCACAAGGGTTTCTATTCTTGTAGCGATGCTTGGATTTAGAAGAAAGAAGAAAAGAGGGAGAGATTTATAGTTTTACAAAAGCATTGATTCGATATTTCGGATTGATGCTTTTTTTATTGTTAAGGGTTCTTGGCAGATTTAGGTAATACTTATATGCCCTTTGTTGCATAATTATAAACCTTCCGCTTGTATCGTTATGAGTTTTCTGTTTGAATGTTTTTGATTGTGCGATTTGTTCCTTTCGCTGTCGAAGGCAGATGGTTTCTAATTCCAAAGCCGTTCATTCGTCATTCTATAGTTTGTCTTTCATGATGTAATATGTAACCTTTTACAAAGTAATAAGTCACTTATTGCAAAGTAATATGTTACTTATTACTGAGTAATATGTCACTTATTACCGAGTAATATGTCACTTATTACTTTTAGAGAGCAATGCTTTCTATTCGCCAAAGGATGTCTTTTGAGTTGTTGAATGATTGTTTTGTTGCAACAAAAAACTGGGACAAACAGATGCTTAATCCATTTGCCCCAGCCGTGTATACGATATTTGTCTATTCTTTGTGGATGTTTATTTCACAACAAACTTCTTTCCGTTGCGAATGTAGATACCCTTTGTGGGAGCAGAAATCTTCCGTCCTTGCAGGTCATAAACTGCGGAAGAAATTCCAGAGACGGTTTCAACATTGTCAATTCCTGCAGCAATGAAGTCCTTCAAATAGTCGAAATAGATGATGCCGCTTTCTTCCTGAATGTTGTAGATGGGCTTAACGAGAGTCGATCTGTTGAGTTTGACAGACTCAATGCTCGTCACATTCGAGGTTCCTGGATATGGGTCACCATAGTGTGAATTGATGTATTCATTTGAACTATATGGCTTTTGCTCAGACTTCTCACTTTCCTTCGTGTAGCAGCGATAGGAAATGATGAGCAGACTATCGGCCGGTACAAGCGTCATTCCGGGCTTTCCTGCTGTGTTGTTGGGATAGTCGTGCAGATTGACAGTTGTGCGGGGACTTCCACTTGAAGTTGTGTAGTCGACACGATAGACCAACAATCCATGACCGAGCATCTTCGAAGCCCAATCCTTATTCTGCAAGTTCTGCAGGATAAGATATTCGTTGTCCTCTCCGCTGATGCGATAGTAAGTCTCTGTATCAATCGCGAGTTGAGTCGTGTCTGTAAGTTCAGTGATTTCAGTCCATCCCATGACTTCCTTCTCCCAAGGAGTATATGGGGTAGGGGTATAGCCGCGATCTGTGTATTCACCGCTGTCCATCAAGTCCCAATACTCCATCGTCTGGTTGTCGACTTGTTGTGCGGAAGAGTTTGTGGGATACATATCGGGAAGTCCCATCGTGTGGGAGAACTCATGACAGAAGAGTCCGATACCATTGATGCGCTTATACGGCTCCGAAGAGAATTGATAATCGGGCGTATAGTTCAATTCGTTGTTCAAACCATAACGGCTTACGGAGACACCATCATAGGTTCCAACGCTTGAAGTTCCAGACTTCGGCCAGATGCAATCAGAAGATGCTCCCATGCTCTCAGAATAGCCAGCATAGATGAAGTAGACAAGATCAACATATCCGTCGCCGTTGCTGTCGTACTGGGAGAAGTCAACTGAATCGTCGATGGCCTCACATGCTTCGCGCATCATTTCCTGAATACGTGTTGAACTGTCGGAGTCACCACTATTCTTACCATAATAAGTCCACTCCTTTGAAATCTTCACAGGACCGAAGAGGTCGAACTGAGGCGAGAAAAGACCCTGACTCATGTCAGTGAAGTATTCCTTCACGCTGCCGTGATTACGATCTTCGCGCAAACCATAGTTCTCTAATGGTCCGTTGCCGTTCAGATAGTCATTGAAAGACTTATAGGCATCGGCAACCGAGAAACTCAGGTCAGAGAACTCCACGAGAATGACCATAGCCTTTGGTTCACCTGTGTGAGGGAAGTAGGCAGGATTCGTTGTTCCAACAGGAATGCGTTTCCGCATAGCCTGTTCCTTCTGTTCCTGTGCTTGCAGATAGAAAGCCTTGCTGTTCTGGGTAGAAACGAGTTGCTTTTCAGCAATGTTGCGGAACGACTGCTCATGAGCAAGTTGCGTTGTGGCAGTCAGTACGCCATTAGATGCTATTTCTGCTACATAGAAGTTTGTGCCGACTTGAGCCAGAAGAACTCCATCAGTGGTTGTGAACCAGTGATAGTCCTCATCACCATGAGCGAGAACCGTAAGTGTAGTTCCGTCGCTCTGGGTAACCTGAATGGGCTCTGGGAAGGCCTTCACGGCTGATGCGCTGATTGCGCAAAGCATGAGGCAAATAGACAGAATCGTTTTTTTCATTGCTATTGTTTTTTGTGTATTGGGTGTTTCGATGATGTTTGGCTCATCTTAGTGAGTTGCCTTCCACCAACTTGTTGATGTCTTTGAACGTAGTGCCACAGGATTCTCACTCGGATCACTAATGGTCAGACCTGAGAAGGTCTCAATGGGAATGTACTGTGGAACGACGTAGAGGTGAGAGTAGATGTACTCTGTGGCAGCCTTGCTGTTGACCGTCTTAGCGAGTTGGGCGGTAAACGTCTCGTAAATATAGGGATTCGTGCAAAGTTTCTCCACATAGTCACCGAAGTCGTAGAACAACGGAACGTTGAATCCGTCGAGCAACTGAATGCTTTCGAGCAATGAGTCGGCAAGTGTGCACTCACTGTTGATTTGCTTCATGACGGCAGCCAAATTGTCCATTTGACGACAGTCGATTGCAGCAATTGTTCCACAAGGCGTACTATAATCTTTGTAGAAATTGTAGAATGCATTGATAGCTGAACTGTATTTGGGCGTTGCCGTATTCAGATAACTCCACATATCGGCATAAGGCATTCCCAGATCTATGACTTCGCTCGTCGACGCGATAAGGAAGTTAGTCACATTCCTCAGTTCGTAAGCCGTTTCCACATTGGCCATATAGCAGTCGTCGAAGAGAATGAACTGCATGTGAAGTCCCGCTTGACTGATGGCTTCCGTCAGAGTGGAGATGTTGGCAGCATAGTCGCTGCTGGTGATGCTTCCGTAGAAACGAGTTCGTGGATAAGGTGACGATGGGTCGTTCTGTTTTACCTGAAGCGTTGTTCCCTTGGGTGAATTGGTTCCAGCAAGAGCCGGTTTCGCACTGTAGGGGTAGTTCTCCCAGGCTTCAACAGGTGTCCAACCTGTACCGTGACAGCCAACGATGAGCGCATAGTTGAGTGCATAAGCCTTATTCTTCACCTCATTGAGGATGCTTGTCAGCCCTTCAACTGTGGTGTAGTTATGACCCTCGTATGTACGGATTTTCTGATGGGTGCAAGCATTGTTCTCGTAGCAAATCTCATAGAGGGTTGACGAGGTGGCGCTTTCGCTGAGGAAAACCACTACGCGCGTCTTGCCTAAGCCGCCATTAGTTACAATAGCGGACTCAATGCTGTCGAGGTTTTCTTTGAGAACCTCATAGAGACCAACTTCATCTTCCGAACCCGACCAAGGCATATAAATAAACAAGGTCTGCTGGTTGACGGTTGTGATGTCAATGGCTTCTTCACCACATCCACACAGGGTGAACAGCATGATTGCCCCAAACAGAAATCTTTTCATCGTTACTTTTCTTATCAGATTTGATCAGAGTTTGCTCAGTTCAGCAATCGTTTCCTTGAGAGCAGCAATCTTCTCTTCGGCGTCGCTCTGCTTTTTGCGCTCCATAGCCACAACGGCTTCAGGTGCATTCTGTACGAAACGCTCGTTCTGAAGTTTCTTCATCACACCAGCAAGGAAACCTTCGAGATGTTGCAGTTGAGTCTGGGCCTTCTCCAGTTCAGCCTTTACGTCAATCAGAGCGCCCAGAGGTACTGCAAATTCCTGTGTGCCAACCATAAAGGCAGAGGCATCGGGAGTCTTCTCGGCGAGAATGTCGATCTTGCTGAGGTTTGCCATCTTCGTGATGACAGCATCATAAGCCTCATAGGGATTCTGACCAATAACCTGCAGTTCGAGCGCATTCTTCGGAGCGATATTACGCTGAGAGCGCACCATACGAACGCCGCTGACTACTTGCTTCACCTGTTCTACATCGTCAGCCAGTTTTGTCTCTTCCTGAGTGGGAGCACTCATTTCCAGTTTCTCGCGCATGATGCTATCGCCTTCCTTGCGGTCAGTGAGGGCCTGCCAGAGTTCTTCAGTGATGAAGGGCATGAACGGATGAAGCATCTTCAGCAGAACGTCGAAGAAATGGAGTGTCTGCTCATAGGTAACGCGGTCGATGGGCTGAGCCTCGCCATTGATATAAGCGGGCTTCACCATCTCCAGATACCAACTCGAGAATTCGTCCCAGAACAGTTTATAGACTGCCATCAGGGCCTCGGAGATGCGATATTTAGAGAAGAGGTCAGCCAGTTCTTCATTCACCTGCTTCAACTTGATTTCAAACCAAGTGGTAGCAATCTTGCTGGCAACAGGCTGTTCAATGTCAGCGACCTGCCAACCCTTCACCAGACGGAATGCATTCCAGATCTTGTTGTTGAAGTTACGACCCTGTTCGCATAGTGCCTCGTCGAAGAGAATGTCGTTGCCTGCAGGAGCAGAGAGCATCATGCCCATACGAACGCCGTCAGCACCATATTTATCAATGAGTTCGATGGGGTCGGGTGAGTTGCCAAGACTCTTCGACATCTTACGACCTAGTTTGTCGCGAACGATACCTGTGAAGTAGACATTCTTGAACGGGAATTTGCCAAGATATTCCTCACCGGCCATAATCATACGGGCTACCCAGAAGAAAATGATGTCCGGACCAGTTACGAGGTCGCTTGTGGGATAGTAATACTTGATTTCCTCGTTGTCGGGATTGTTGATGCCGTCGAAGAGGGAAACAGGCCAGAGCCACGATGAGAACCAAGTGTCGAGAGCATCCTCATCCTGCTGCAAATCGGAAAGTTGGAGATTAGCGTTGCCAGAAGCCTCACGTGCGAGTTGCAATGCTTCCTCTGCAGTCTCGGCTACGACAAATTTCTCCTCGCCGTAATAGTAGGCAGGAATACGATGACCCCACCATAACTGACGCGAAATACACCAGTCCTGAATATTCTCCAGCCAGTTCTTATAGGTGTTTACATATTTCTGCGGATAGAATTTCAACTCACCGCTCATCACGGGAGGAAGAGCGATGTCAGCAAAGTGCTGCATCTTGAGGAACCACTGAAGTGAAAGGCGCGGCTCAATTGCGGTGTCGGGATTACGCTCCGAATAGCCCACCTTGTTCATATACTCCTCAACTTTCTCCATGAGGCCACCCTCTTCCAGATCCTTTGCTATCTGCTTGCGGCAGTCGAAGCGGTCCATACCTACATAGAGAGGCGACTGCTCGGAAATGGTTCCGTCGGCATTGAAGATGTCGATAGTCTCCAGATTGTGGGTCTTACCCAGCATATTATCGTTCTTGTCGTGAGCGGGAGTCACCTTCAGACAACCTGTACCGAATTCAATGTCGACATAGCGGTCTTCAATGACGGGAATAACACGACCCACGAGAGGCACAATGACGCAACGACCCTTCAGCCACTGGTTCTTCGGGTCCTTCGGGTTGACGCACATAGCAGTATCACCCATGATAGTCTCAGGACGGGTTGTAGCCACAACAGCATAATAACCACGAGCATCCTTATGAATCACGTTGCCCTCTTCGCGCAGTTGGTCTTCATTGTCGAGTTGCTTCAGACCGTCTACATAGTATTTCAGATGATAGAGTTTCGAGTGCTCCTCTTTGTAAACCACTTCCTCATCAGAGAGAGCAGTAAGAGCCTTCGGATCCCAGTTCACCATGCGAAGGCCACGATAGATGTAGCCCTTGCGATAGAGGTCGACGAACACCTTGATGACACTTTGGCTGCGCTTCTCGTCCATTGTGAAAGCGGTGCGGTCCCAGTCGCAACTGGCTCCCAGTCGGCGTAGTTGCTTCAGGATGATGCCACCATGTTCATCGGTCCAGTCCCATGCATGCTTCAGAAACTCCTCACGAGTCAGGTCGTGCTTCTTGATGCCTTGAGCGGCCAGTTTCTTCACAACCTTTGCCTCAGTAGCAATTGAAGCATGGTCGGTTCCGGGCACCCAGCAGGCATTCTTGCCTTCCATGCGGGCACGACGAACCAGAATATCCTGTATGGTGTTGTTCAGCATGTGTCCCATGTGGAGCACGCCAGTCACGTTTGGTGGCGGGATGACGATAGTGTAAGGCTCACGTCCATCGGGCTTTGAACTGAAAAGTTTGTTGTCTAACCAATACTGGTACCATTTAGATTCGACCACATTTGGGTCATACTTTGTTGCTAATTCCATCTTGTTTTATGCTTATTTTATTCCTTATCGATAAAAAACGCTGCAAAATTACTAAATTTTCGTGAAAAATATGTACTTTTGCATTATTAAATAAATGTAATATGCATACAAAAGAAGAAAAAATGGCGGCTTTTGGGCGCTATCTCGACGTTCTTGATGCTTTGAGGGAGAATTGTCCCTGGGATAAGAAGCAGACAAACGAGAGTTTGCGCCCTAATACAATCGAGGAAACTTTCGAACTGGCTGATGCGTTGATGAAAGACGACAAGAACGAGATTTGCAAGGAATTGGGCGATGTTCTGCTTCATATTTGCTTCTATGCTCGAATCGGTCAGGAACAGGGAGAATTCGATATTGCCGATGTATGCAACAGGTCGGCCGACAAACTGATCTTCCGACATCCCCACGTCTATCATCCTTCGCAGGTCGGAGCGGCTCATCCGCGTCCTTTGCCCTATGTGCCTGAAGAAGCGGAGACTGAGACTGAAACAGATGGTTTCTCGAAAGCCAAGACAGTGGGGCAGGTGCTTGAAAACTGGGAGCAAATCAAGTTGAAGGAGAAAGACGGCAACAAACGTGTGCTTTCGGGCGTTCCCAACTCACTTCCCTCACTCATCAAGGCTTATCGTATTCAGGACAAGGCCCGTAATGTGGGATTCGACTGGGAAGACCGTCAGGACGTATGGAAAAAGGTCCGCGAGGAACTCGACGAACTGGAAACCGAATTGCAGAAAGACGACCGCGAACACTCAACTCAGGAACTGGGCGATTTCCTCTTTTCGGTCATCAATGCAGCTCGTCTTTACAAACTGAATCCGGACAATGCACTTGAGCATACTAACCAGAAATTTATACGCCGTTTCAACTATGTCGAAGAACATTCCATCAGGGTCGGTAAACCATTGACAGAGATGACGTTAGAAGAAATGGATAAACTTTGGGATGAAGCCAAGGCTTTGGAAAAGAAAGCGCAATAAAATCGTTGAATAATCATCAAAAAAGAGCAAATAGAATATGAGAAAACTTTGTTTCGTCATGTTGCTTTTCATGGCAATGATATTCTCAACAACAGGTTGTCGGCAGACCAAGACTGTTGACGAATCTGCAGCCGATAGTGATACAATTGTCATGATAGATTCCGTTCAGGAAGTCGACTCTACTGTCTATGGTGTCTGTGGTGAAGGATCTGCAATGCACACACTTGAGTTGATCACCGATGGAGGAGACACGCTCTACTACACGATGCGAGTAGAGGAGGACTGCGCTATTGTCGGCGGACTCATGGCTGGCGACCGTATGGCTGTGATGGGCAAGGAAGAAGACCACGGTCTTGTAGGAACAAAGATTATCAATCTGACTACATTACTTGGCAAGTGGACCAGCCTCGATAAGAATTTTGAGATTCTTGAGGGCGGACTTGTCAATTCGAGCGTTGAGGCCGAGAGCAATCCCTGGGTTTCGTGGAAAATTCTGAATGGCAAGTTGTTGCTCAACACCGATACGTTTGATATTGTTGATCTGGGTGCCGACAGTCTTTACATTGAGAACCAGAAAGGCATCTTTGTCTATAAGCGTGCTATCTGATGGAACCGTTTCAAGTTCATATTTTGGGCTGTGGAAGCGCGCTTCCCACGCTCAAGCACAATTCTTCCGCACAGGTTGTAGATATTCGCGGAAAGTTGTTTCTTGTTGATTGTGGCGAGGGAACTCAGGTACTATTGCGTCGTTCTCGCATCAGTTTCACCCGTATTGGAGGCGTTTTCATCAGTCATTTGCATGGGGACCATTGTTTCGGGCTCATCGGTATGATTTCCACCTTTGGCCTTCTTGGGCGCACAGCACCTCTTCATGTCTATGCGCCTGCAGCCCTTGAACCGCTTCTCAACGAGCAAATGCGAATGTTCTGTTTCGGACTTGAGTTTTCTGTCGTCTTTCATGCGGTTGACACAACTGTTCATCAGGTCATCTACGAAGACCGTTCGCTGGTAGTTGAGAGTATTCCTCTCGAACATCGTATTCCCTGCTGCGGTTTCCTTTTCAGGGAGAAGCCTTCTTTGCCCCATATTTGTCGCAACATGATTGATGCTTACCACATTCCGGTGAGCCAGATCAACAATATTAAGAATGGTGCCGACTGGGTGACCGAAGAGGGTGAAGTTGTGCCCAACAGCCGGCTCACAACTCCTGCCGATCAGCCTCGGAGTTACGCCTATTGCTCGGATACTCGCTATATTCCGACACTACATGAGTTGCTTCGAAATGTAACTGTGCTTTATCACGAAAGTACCTATGATCAGACCAACCGCCAACGTGCCGATAAGTATTGGCACAGTACTGCCCACGATGCAGCAACTGTGGCACGCGATGCACAGGCTGGAAGTCTCTATCTCGGACATTATAGTGCTCGTTATGAAAACGAAGAGGCACTTCTCGATGAGGCTCGTGAAGTATTCCCTAATAGTTTCCTGTCTGATGAAGGAATGACTATCGATGTTAAATAATCTTAATTGTTCGATAAAATCGCAAGTTTCGTCGCCTATTTTACGGATTTATGGTTAACTTTGCAGAAAACATAGACAATTAGACAAAACGTATACGTATATATGATAAGATCAATACTTAAAATCGCAATAACTGGAATGTTCATCGTTGGTGCGCCTGCGGTGTCGATGGCTTCTCCTTCCATTGAGATCATCGACAACGACTTGCAGCCTGCGGTTAACATTACGGTTGAAGACGGAGTCGTCAGAGTGACAGGGGCTTCAGGCGAAATGCTCTACGTCTACAATGTTGCCGGGGTGCGCGTCAAGAGCATCAAGGTTGACGGCGACGATAAGCGTTTCGACCTCAATCTTTCGAAGGGCTGCTACATTCTGAAGGTAGGAAAGGTCGTCAGAAAGATTTCTGTCCGTTAAGACTAAATTTCCTGGGGACGCAATTTTGAATAAATCAATCATTGTCGTCTTGCTGATTCTCATGACACTTTTTGTTCAGGCGTGTCATGATGAAGAAGTGAATCCAGCCGCGAGTCTGGAACTGAGTGATTTTGCTCAGTTGCGAGATTCCTCAATGATTGTTGACTCAGAACTCATACATTATTATATAGGTAGACTGCGGAGGGCGGATAAGGATTCGCTCTTTGCGGATAACTATGTGAGAAGTCTCTACACCAATTCCGACGATCACCCTTTCTATTGGATCAATCGCAGCGGTCTTCGTCAAGGTGCAGATTCTCTGTTAAGCACACTGGAGAGAGTGGGAGAGGAGGGGCTCAGCGACGACGTATTTTTCCTCAGTCAGTTGCGGGAAGATGTTGCTTCGGTCAAGTCGCTCGATTTCGATCAGCCCCGACAGGAAGCAAGCCGAGTTTTGGCCCGTTTGGAATACACGCTCACGAAAGCCTATCTGCGCTATGCGGCAGGTCAGCGTTTCGGGTTCGTCAATCCCAGACAGGTGCTCAATCATTTCGATGTAAAGGACAGCGATTCTGTTCATGTCGTCTATCATCGCCTCTACGATATTCCACTCCGACACCCCGATGAGGCATTCCTGAGCAGTGCTTTGAGGAAGATTGGTCGCGATAGTCTGAGCATTTTCCTGCACGAGATTCAGCCTCGAAATCCGCTCTACGCCCAGTTGCGAAAGGAACTGAACAGTGATGATAACCGACATTTCGACCGCAAGACAATCCTCTGCAATATGGAGCGTTGCCGTTGGCAAGAGAAAGATGTTCCCTACGACCATTCTAAATATGTCTTCGTGAATATTCCTGCCTATAAACTCTATGCGGTCGATGGCGACAGTGTTCTTGCTATGCGTGTGGGATGTGGAACGGTCAAGACCAAGACACCGCTGCTGACAAGCAAGATTATGCGGATGGACATCAATCCTCAGTGGATTATTCCCCGCTCTATCGTTGAAAAAGACATCGTTCGCCACGTAGGCGATTCAGGCTATTTCGCCCGACGTCGCTATTTCGTTCGAAACCGCAAGAGCGGTCAGACGATTCCCATCAGGCGAGTCAGTTGGTCGATGTTGATGAATAAGAACTACCTCGTGATTCAGGAGGGAGGAAAGGGAAATTCGCTGGGCAGAATCATCTTCCGCTTCGACAATAATTTCTCAGTGTTCCTTCACGACACTTCGTCGCCTGCTTTCTTCAGTCGCGATGTTCGCAGTGTCTCACATGGATGCGTGAGGGTTCAGAAGCCCTTCGAACTTGCGGAATTCCTGCTAAAAGACAAGGATGAGCGAACGCTCGACCGCATTCGATATTCGATGACTGCCGATATTCACAGGCCATCAGCAGACGAAACTACGGATGAAATGCCACTCGATACGCTCGACCGCGACCGTCTGATCAGCAGTAAGGACATTGAACCGGAAGTTCCTGTGTTCCTTTCCTATTTCACTATTTACCCCGACAAACAAGGCATTTTGCGACAATATTCTGACGTCTATGGCTATGATGAGGCCATTCTGAAACGGTTAAAGACATTTCTGCAATGAACTACGACGAATCAAAAATAGCCAAACTCCTGGCTGATCCATCAACGCAGCGGGAGGCCTTCTCAGCGGTGGTTCGACAATATAGCGAGCCGCTCTATTGGAAGGTGCGCAACATCGTACAAAATCACGATGATGCCAACGACGTGTTGCAGAATGTATTCCTGAAAGCCTGGAATAATCTCGGTGAGTTCAGACAGATGTCGAAAATTTCCACTTGGCTCTATCGCATCGCCATCAACGAATCGCTCGACTTCCTGCGTCGTCAGCAGAAGCAGAATGCTATCAGTGCCGATGAGGATTTAAGCGTTGCCAGCAAGTTGATGGCTGACGACTATTTCGATGGCGATGAACTTCAGGCTCAACTCCAGCAGGCCATTTCAATGCTCCCTGATGTGCAGCGAACAGTCTTCACACTTCGCTATTACGACGAGATGAAATACTCCGAAATGAGTAAACTTCTGAACACCAGTGAAGGGGCCTTGAAAGCCAGTTATCACCTCGCAGTGAAAAAACTTACAGAATTTTTTAAGAACCAAGATTAAACTTTTTGATGTCTTGTGCGTCAAACAAGTAACAAAAGAAATAATCCAATGAGCAAAGAAGAAAAATTTTTGATTGAAAACTTCGGCAAGCAGAACCATTTCCGCGTGCCAGAAGGCTATTTCGACGATTTTGCAGACAAACTCATGGCCAGCCTGCCTGAGCGCGAAGAGCAACAGGCCAAGGTTGTAGAGATGAAGCCAAAGAGAAAGTTTGTGCGCTACGCAGTCGCTGCCGCCTTCGCTGTGCTCATAGCAGGAGTAGGAGTGCAGTTTGCGCGAAATAGCCAGGATAATGCTGAACCCGTCAAGATGGCAGCTACTCAGTATGAGTCTCCGGTTGACCAGATGGCCGACTACGTGATGATTGACAATGGCGACATCTACGCCTATGTGTCAGGCTATTGATTCTCAAAAAATCTGTTGAACAAAAAATCCATCAATGTCTATGAAGTATTTCGCAAAAATAGTCATCGTTGCCTTTCTGATGTTGGTTCCAACCACCATGATGGCTCAGGAGAATCATCAGAGAAAGACTAATCATGGCCAATTTGATCCTGCTAAGTTTGATGCTGACCTTGAGCAGTTCATTACGACTGAGGCATGTCTTACGCCGCAGGAGGCATCGGAATTTTTCCCTGTCTATCGTGAAATGCTTAAGAAGCAGCGCATGCTTTTCGAGGAGATGCGCCGCAACCATCACGTCGATGTTAGTAACAATAAGGCTTGCCGTGATGCTATTGAGAAACAGGATAAACTTGATATTCAGATCAAGGAGATTCAGCAGTACTATCACAATAAGTTCATGAAACTTATGCCTGCTGGCAAGGTGTTCAAAATCCTTAGGGCAGAAGAGAAATTCCATCGTCTGGCCTTTAGCCGGGCTGCAAAGAGAGGACGCGGCAGGTAATGCGCTATTTCATCACCTTTTCCTATGATGGCACACGCTATCATGGTTGGCAGCGTCAACCTAACGGAATAACCGTTCAACAATGTCTTGAAGAAGCGCTGTCGGCTATCCTTCGAACTGATATTGAGGTTACTGGAGCCGGCAGAACTGATACTGGAGTTCATGCCAGTATGATGGTGGCTCATGTTGATCTCGAACCTTCGCAGCAGTTGTCTGTTGCATCTACACAAGAACAATTTCCCCAGCAACTTGCTTACCGACTCAATCGGATTCTGCCTCACGACATTGCCGTTGAGAGCGTAGAACTTGTCGAGCCCGATAAGCATGCTCGGTTTAGTGCTACCTCGCGTACCTATTATTATTATTTGCACACGCGTAAGGATCCCTTCCGTTGCCAATATTCCTGGGAAACACATTATCAATTGGATTTCCCTTTGATGAACGAGGCTGCCGAGTGGCTTCTTGGTCAGGAAGACTTCGCATCGTTTTGCAAGACAGGTGCCGATGTGAAAACAACTCTCTGTCATTTAACCCATGCAGAGTGGCGACAACTTTCGCCTACCGAGTGGCGTTTCGAAATCACGGCGAACCGATTCCTCCGCAATATGGTTCGTGCTGTTGTGGGAACCCTTGTTGAAGTTGGGCGCCATCGGATTACATTAGAACGGTTCCAGGAAATAGTTCTCAGCCACAGCCGCACGCAAGCGGGAGAGAGCATGCCTGCTCACGCGCTGTTCCTTGTAGATATCAAGTATTGAACTTTTGATTGATAAAAGCATTGTTTCTGAACCACCGGAGCAATGCTTTCTCATTTATAGAGTTATGCTTTCTACTTTAAAAAGCATTCCTTTTCCCTATGTAAAGCACGTGTTTAGACCCTACAGAGCACGTGTTTAGACTATAGAGAGCATGTCTTTATATAGGTATAAAGCATTGCTCTGTAAGGTCGAAAGGTATGCTTTGTAAGGTCGAAAGGTATGCTCTGTAAGGTCGAAAGGTATGCTCTGTAAGGTCGAAAGGCATGCTTTATACATCAAAACGACTCTCAACACATTTGATTTCAATCCGAGTTTTTGCGACGTTTCAGGAAAGGGCGTGCTTAACGTTTCAGCATCTTGTCTTTCGTTTACAGCAGTTTTTGGTGCGAATCATGGGATTATGATGCCGTTTCTTTCCACCTAAAAATCAGGACGAAAATTGAAGTGTGACAATTGTGACAATGGGACAATTGATTTTTATGCACCTACTGCTGAAGCGAGATTTTTGCAATTGATTGATTATCAATATATTACAAAATATATTTAACAAATAATAATATAAATTAATAATATATTAACATAATTATAGTAGTAT
>JAILFH010000002.1 GCA_024697645.1 Prevotella sp. | reverse complement strand
CCAACATGCAGGGTATGTTCTATGGATGCTCGAATCTGACTTCGCTCAATGTAGGCGGCAGTTTCGACACGCGGAGCGTCACCAACATGGCTGAAATGTTCTATGGATGCTCCAGCCTGACCTCGCTCGACCTGAGCGGTTCAGGTTTCGGCACAGCGAACGTCACCAACATGTCTGAAATGTTTTGTGATTGTTCCGGTCTGACCTCGCTCGACCTCAGCCATTTCAACACGGCAAATGTGACGGATATGTCGTATATGTTTCATGGCAGCGGTCTGACCTCACTCGACCTCAGCCACTTCAATACGGCGAAGGTGGAGAACATGGCCAATATGTTCAGTGGATGCTCTCAGCTGGCCTCGTTGAACGTGAGCGGTTTCGATACTCAGAATGTAACGTCTATGGCGTATATGTTTGATAAATGCGCTCTGACCTCACTCGACCTCAGCCACTTCAACACGGCGAAGGTGGTGAACATGCAGGAAATGTTCTATCAATGCTCTAACCTGGCCTCGCTCGACGTAAGCGGTTTCAACACTCAGAACTTAAATTATACGACGTCTATGTTCTCAGGATGCACAAGCCTTGCCACCATCTACTGCAATGGCACCTGGACGGTGACAAACAGCGACTATATGTTCAAAGACTGCACCAATCTGGTGGGCGGACAAGGATTTGCCTATGACGCGGATTACATCGATGCCACCTACGCCAATCCGGGCGAGCGGGGCTACTTCACGAGAGTTATACCTGGTGATGTGAACCGCGACGGCACTGTGTCGATTGCGGATGTGACGGCGTTGGTGAATATTATTCTGGGCAAGGCTACGGTGGCCAACAACTACAGCTACGGTGCTGCCGATTTGAATGGTGACGGCACTTACACCATAGCCGACGTGACTTCTCTGGTGAATATCATTCTGGGGAAGGAGTAGGGTTACAGATTACAGATTACAATTTACAGATTACAGATTACAGATTACAAATATGATTTGCTCTGCGGCGGAAGTCGCAGGGCATTTTTTTTTACAACGGAAATAAACAGAAAAGTTCGGAAATCTCGGAAAATTAATTGATTCCGAAAAAAGCGAAAAAGGCAAAACGAGGACATGTTCCGCCGTTGGCGGCCGTTTCCAAAGTAACATTCGAATGGAAATTTGAAAATGGAAATTGGAGAATTACACCGCTACCACCCCTCGCTTCGCTCCACCCCTCCTCCCCGGAGGAGGGGAATGCGAGGTAGACACTTCCAGCCGTAGATAGGCGCGATAAGAGCGCCGTATATTTCTCGCGAAGCGACTTTTGAAAGATTTCTGGGCGAAGCCCATCCAATGCGTCCCCTTTGGCTTACGCCGCTTCCCCAACGGGGAATGCTCAAATCTCTAAATCTCTAATTCTTGATTATAAAAAATCTTTTGCCCCTGTAGGGCGAATATTTGTTGTTCATCTATAAACCCAGGGCGCTGCCCTGGGCTGTGTGCTTGCTGGGCTTTCAGCCCGTTTTTTGATTACTTAAAACTCAGCCTCGTTTGGTCTGCGGTTTTTTTATGTCGCGTTAGCGTAATACCTGGCGCAACGCGCCAAATGTTTTTAACTGTTTTTTCTTGTTTTCTTTTGTTTTCTAACGCCCGCCAACGGCGGAACTCAGCAGTTCTTCGGAAACCCTTTGGCTTAAGCCGCTTCCCAATGGGGAGTGCTCAAATCTGAAGCCCCTTTGGCTTAAGCCGCTTTCCCAATGGGAACGCTCAAATCTCAACACTTCTCAACACGGGCGAGGGCGAAGCCCGCAGCTTATTGTTCGGTAACGCGGAGGCCATCGACGTCGACCTTGCCTGCGCCTTCAATCTTTGAATTCCACTTCTGGACCTTACCCGTGAGTTTGATCTTGCCCACACCTTCGATAAGGCAGTTGAGGACATCGCAGTCGGTGAAGTCGGCATCAATCTTACCAACGCCCCTCAGGTTGATCTCTGACTGCTGGGTCTCAATGGGACCGAGTTCCATCTTGCCTGCACCGAGCAGGTCGGCTTGGAAGCGGTCGCAGACGATGCGGTCGGTATTGACTCTGCCACCACCTTCCATCTGGATGAGGAGGGTGTCGGTGTCGACAATGCCCTGGGTCTCGAACTTTCCTGCACCTTTGAGGTCGACGCCAATCAGGTCGGGTGAACTGACTTGCACCTTCAACGAAGTGCTGATGTCGATGCCCGAGGGGAGTTTGTCGTTGTCGAAGGAGAGGTGGAGCGTGCCGTCCTCGTTTTCGATCTTCACTGCATTTGCCAACTCTTTGTTGTTGCTGTAGATAGTGAGTTTCGTGGAGTGGCTCTGGGTGTAGGTGACGTTACCCGCGATGTCGACGACGATGCGCTCGAAGGGCTCAATCTTCTGTCGGAGGGTGACCTTGTCGCGACTCATCTTGGCGTTGTTTGACTTGGATGTGCAACTGCCGACGAGGACTGCGGCGAGGAGCATGCTGATTGCGATAATACTTTTCTTACTCATAAGTCTGTTATTTTTTTGGTGATTGTATTTTTAAAGGGGCAAGGGGCAGGGGGCAAGGGGCAAGAGATATGCCCAGTCCTCTAACTTTTTAACCACGGATGACACAGATATTTCTTAAGTCATAAATGTCACGGATTTTCGTTCACCGATAAGGACTTCGCCCAAGGCCCTTCGGGCAGTTCAATGTTCAATGTTCAAAGTTCAATGTTGCAAGGCGCGATTCAAGCGCCAAATCTCTAATTCTTGTCAATTCATCTGCTGCAGGAGAAAATTCTTAAATTCTTAAATTCTTGATTTTAATAAATCGTTGAACTCTTGAACCTTGAACTTTTCGCTACCACCCGTGGCGGCGACTTTGAACTTTGAACCTTTAACTAGGAACGGGGGGACTAATTGGATTGCTCCACAAGCGCGTCGATCTGGATGTTGCCGGTGCCCTTGACGGACTTGGAAATGGCTCGGATGTTACCTTCGATCTCGATGTTGCCGACACCCTTCAGGTTGGCTTCGACATCGCCACCGCTAGTGAAGTTGGCCTTGATATTGCCGACGCCCTTCAACTCGATGAGGGCACTCTGACAGGTGATGTCGTCGAAGTCGAAGTTGCCTGTCCCGTGGAGGGTGGTCTCGAGGCGGTCGCAGATGAGGTGGTCGATGTCCACTTGGCCTGCACCCTTGAGCAGCAGGCGGAGCGTGTCGGTGTCAACAACGCCCTGGGTCTCGAACTCGCCTGCACCGCGCATGTTAACTTCAATCAGATCGGGCGAGGAAATTACGAACTTGATGTCGTCAATGTCGGAGATGCGAGAGATGTTCTTGGTCTGCTTGAACTTGATGATGAGTTTGCCGTCTTCTACTTTCACCATCAGTGCGTCGAGATCATCCTTGTCACCTGTAGCAGTGACGCTTGTCGTGTCGCTTTGCGTGTATTCAATTTCGCAAGCGGCGTCGACGTAGATGCGCTCGAACGTGCTGATTTCCTTGTAGTTACGGTTGACTACTTCAACCTTTTCTTTACTGATGTCGATGGTGCGATTGAATCGTACGCAACTCGAGAATGTGAGCCCGCTGAGGAGCAGGGCGGTCATGATTTTTGCTGATTTGTTCATGAGTCTCAGTGGTTTGAATTGTTATGAATTTATTAGTTAGACGAATGGAGTGGGGGAAAAGTTGCACGGGAGGAGGAAAAAAGTACAAATAATAAATTACAGGTTACAAATTACAATTCACAGATTACAATTCACAATTCACAAATATGATTTGCTTTGTGGCGGAAAGAGAGGACGGGGCTTCAGCCTTGTTAACTTTCTTAACCACGGATGACACAGATGTTTCTTAAGTCATAAATGACACGGATTATCGTTCACCGATAAGGGCTTCGCCCAAGGCCCTTCGGGCAGTTCAATGTTCAATGTTCAATGTTCAAAGTGCAAAGTGCTTCGCCTGCTGACTTGTTTAAAACAAAAGTACACAAGTTTTTAAGTTTCGAAAAGAGACATAAGTTCAAGTACATAAGTTTCACAAGTTTACAAGTTTCAGGTTTACGACATTCTGTCGTGATTTTCGGCGGCACCTCAGCAAATGAAAACAAGTTCTCTTTGCGTTCGGTTTGCACGAAAATTCAGGTTTCAAGTTTTGTTCTTGTTACTTTGTTACCTTGTTACTTTGGTAATGCGGCCATCCTTTCGCTAACCGTTTTCGTAAGTTTTGCCCTATTTCGTAGTTTTTCGGAATCTATAAATTTGTCATCTGTTGTTATGGTTGTCTTCTGAAACCCCTTTGGCTTAGGCCGCTTCCCCTTTGGGGAACGCTCAAATGTCAAATTCTCATTAATTCAAAGTGGTGACAATTCTTAAATTCACTAATTCTTGAAAATAAATCTTTTGCCCCTGTAGGGCGACAAGACGCTTCGCGTGGTTAAGAATGGTTCAGAATAGTTATGATTGGTTCAGAATGGTTCGCTACCACCCCCCGCTTCGCTCCACCCCTCCTTCCCGAAGGAGGGGAATGCGAGGCAGACACTTCCAGCCGTAGATAGGCGCGATAAGAGCGCCGTATATTTCTCGCGTAGCGACTTTTGAATGATTTCTACGCGAAGCGTATCTAATGCGTCCCCTTTGGCTTACGCCGCTTCCCCATCGGGGAGTGCTCAAATCTCGCGAAGCGACTTTTGAAAGATTTCTAGCCCAAAGGGCTATCCCAATGCCCAATCAATATAAATTTCCGTGTTTTCCGATTATTTTCGTTTATTTCCGTTGTAAATGAACTACTTAGAACTATTCATAACTACTCATAGCCAATCTGAACCTTTCTCAACATCTCTCAACACTTCTCAACACGGGTGCTGCAGAAGCCAATTGGGCTTCTTGCGCTCCGTTGGTGCTCACTTATTCGTACTTTGGCTTCGCCGAATTTAGGCTGCATCTCAACAATAAAAACAAAAAAAATGGGTTTTTGTTTTGTATTGTCTTCGATTTGCACTAACTTTGCACCGCTTTTATAATTAATTATGCAAGGACAATTTGAAATGATTGCCAAGACATTCATGGGTTTGGAGCCCGTCTTGGCTGAAGAATTAACCAATCTGGGAGCAAACGACGTGCAGATTGGTCGTCGTATGGTGTCGTTTACGGGTAACAAAGAGATGATGTATCGTGCAAACTTTCAGTTGCATACAGCCATCCGAATTCTCAAGCCTATAGCAAAGTTCACAGCCCAGTCGGCTGAGGACATGTACGACGAAGTGAAGAAGATAGACTGGAGCGAGTATATCGGGAAGGGAAAGACCTTCTCCGTTGACTCGGTGGTTTATAGCGAGGAGTTTCGCAACTCGCGGTTCGTTACTTACAAAGTGAAAGATGCGATTGTTGATCAGTTCCGTGAAAACACAGGCGAGCGGCCGAACGTGTCGGTGTCGAATCCCGACATTCGTCTGCACATCCACATAGCCGATTTCGACGCAACCCTCTGTCTGGACTCTTCAGGCGAGAGTCTGCACCGTCGCGGTTATCGTCAGGAGACGACAGAGGCCCCGCTGAACGAGGTGCTGGCAGCAGGTATGATCCTGATGACGGGCTGGCGCGGCGAGACCGACTTCATCGACCCGATGTGTGGCAGTGGTACGCTTCTGATTGAGGCTGCGCTGATTGCCCACAACATGAGCCCGGGCCTGTTCCGCAAGGAGTTTGCCTTCGAGAAATGGCCTGACTTCGACCAGGAACTCTTCGACGAGATCTACAACGACGACTCACAAGAACGCGAGTTCGAGCATCATATCTACGGCTACGACATTGATCCGAAGGCTGTTTCGAAGGCATTGCTGAATGTTCGTGCCGCAGGCATGATGAAGGACATCAGCGTGCAGTTGCAGGACTTCAAGAACTTTGAGAAACCAGCCGAGAAGGCGCTGATGGTGACCAATCCGCCTTATGGCGAGCGTATCTCCACACCAAATCTGCTGGATACCTACAAGATGATTGGCGAGCGCCTGAAGCACGCATTCTCCGGCAACGACGCATGGATTCTGAGTTATCGCGAGGAATGTTTCGAGCAGATTGGCCTGAAGCCTTCCATCAAGATTCCCCTCTACAACGGTTCGCTGGAGTGCGAGTTCAGAAAGTATTCGATGTTCCAGGGCAAGATGCGGGAATTCCGCGAGGAAGGCGGCATCGTGAAGACCGAAGCCGAGAAGGCTGCAATGGCCGAGAAGCGCCGTTTCAAGGCACATCGTGAGTTCAAGAAGCGCCTCGACGAGCAAGAGGAGAACGAAAGTGCCGACATTCGTTCGTTCACGTTCCACTCGCTGGAGCGTCAGCGTGAGGAGCAGGAGCGCCGGGAGGCATCAGACCGCCGACGTTCGGAGCGCGCGGAGTTCTTCCAGCGCCGTTCGGAAGGAAGAGGCGAGGGCGGTTTCCGTCGCAGTGGCTTCAAGCGTGATGGTGAGCGCAGATTCGATCGTGACGACCGCGACGACCGCGGAGGCAAGGATCGCGGCTTCAAACGAGGTGGCGATCGCAGATTCGACCGCGACGGCGACCGTGGATTCAAGCGTGGTGGTGATCGCAGATTCGACCGCGACGGCGAACGTGGACGCTACAGCCGCAAAAGCAATGGTGAGCGCGGAGGCGGCTTCAAGAAAGGCTTTAAGAAAAATTTCAACGACGACAGGAGGAATCGTGATGAAGATTAAATTCATGCTGCTGGCAACGCTGCTGGTAACGTCAGTATTCACAACAATGGCACAGGAAAAGAAACAGTTCACACTCGAAGACCTGAACTATGGCGGCAGGAACTATCGCAACATGGTTCCTGCGTCGCAATACCACACTTGGTGGGGCAGCGAACTGATTCGACTCGACGTTGAGGAGTGCTATCTCGTTGACAAGAAGACGGGAAAGGAGAAGGTGCTGCTCGACACTGCAATGGTGAACGAGATTATTGCTGCCGACGAGCGTACGGCTGGAGCAAAGGTGTACCACATGTACAGCGTGGAGTTTCCCGAGGCAGGGAAGACGCAGGTGATGGTGGCCGCTGGTCAGCAGAACGTGCTGTTCGACTGGAAGACGAAGAAGGTGGTCTGGACGAGCAAGACCCCTGAGGGCATGCAGACGCTGGAGTTCTGTAATGCCTCGAAGGCCAGTGCGCTGCTGAAGGAAGGTAATCTGTATGTGGCTGATGCACAAGGAAATACGCGTCAACTGTCGACTGACGGAAGCCGCGAGATTGTATATGGTCAGAGCGTACACCGCGACGAGTTCGGCATCACGAAGGGCACCTTCTGGAGTCCCGACGGAAAGCGGCTTGCGTTCTACCGCATGGACCAGACGAAGGTGAGCGACTATCCTCAGGTGAACATCGACGCCCGTGTGGCACAATACGAGCCCGACAAATATCCGATGGCAGGCGAGCAGAGCCATGAGGTGACGGTGGGTGTCTACGACATGACCACTGGAAAGACCATCTACCTGCAGACCCCGAAGAGCAACGACACGGGCAAGATTGCCGAGGACGGCTCAATGGACGGAAAGGCTGTCTATTTCACGAATGTTGCGTGGAGTCCTGATGCGAAGACCATCTATATGTTCGAACTGAACCGCGACCAGAACGACTGTCGCCTCGTGAGTTATGATGCCGAGACGGGCCAGCGCCTGAAGGAACTCGACCGCGAGACTTCGAAGAAATACGTGGAACCACAGAACCCCATCACATTCCTGCCCTGGGACAGTTCGAAGTTCCTGATGCAAAGTCAGCGCGACGGCTATAACCATCTGTATCTCTACGACCTGAAGAAGGGCGAGATGAAGCAACTGACGAGTGGCAACTGGGTGGTGATGGAACTGGTGGGCTTCAACGAGAAGGCTCGCTCGGTGATCATCGCATCGAACGAGTGCAATCCGATTCAGCGCAATACGTTCGCAGTGGATGTGAAGTCGGGAAAACGCAAGTTGCTCGACAACGGAAAGGGCTATCACGGCGCAGAACTCTCTGCCGATGGTCAGTGGATTCGTGACAGTTGGTCGGCTCCCGACGTGCCGAGAGTGATTGACGTGACGAACACGCAGAAGCCCGCTCCGAAGACGCTTTTCACCGGCGAGAACCCGTGGAAGGACTACAACGTGCCCGAATATTCGTGTGGAACCGTGAAGGCTGCCGACGGAGTGACCGACTTGTATTATCGTATGGTGAAGCCTGTGGACTTCGACCCGACGAAGAAATATCCGACCATCATCTATGTCTATGGTGGTCCGCATGCCCATAACGTGGATGCACGCTGGAACTACTGCTCTCGTTCGTGGGAGACCTATATGGCTCAGAAGGGCTATCTGCTGTTCATTCTCGACAATCGTGGTTCGGAGAATCGCGGTCGTGAGTTCGAGCAGGCTACGTTCCGCCGTCTGGGACAGGTGGAGACCGAGGATCAGATGCAGGGAGTCGCCTATCTGAAGACGCTGCCGTATGTGGATCAGGATCGCATCGGTGTTCACGGTTGGTCGTTTGGCGGATTCATGACGATCACGATGATGACCCATCATCCTGAGGTGTTCAAAGTGGGCGTCGCAGGTGGCCCCGTTATCGACTGGAAGTGGTATGAGGTGATGTATGGCGAGCGATATATGGACACACCGCAGCAGAATCCCGAGGGCTACAAGGAGAGTTCGTTGCTGAACCAGGTGGAGAACCTGAAGGGAAAGTTGCAGATCATCACGGGATATAATGATGCGACGGTGGTGCCGCAGCACTGTCTGTCGTTCATCTATCAGTGTAACCTGATGGGTCCCGAGCCCGACTTCTATGTGTATCCGGGCGAGCCGCACAACATGCGAGGACATCAGTCGGTGCACCTGCACGAGCGCATCTCCCAGTATTTTGAGGATTATCTGAAGGCTCCCAAATGACAATTCCCATTTGAGCGTTCCCCTTTGGGGAAGCGGCCTAAGCCCAAAGGGCTTCAGCCTCGCTCTGTTGAGAAATGTTGAGAGGTGTTGAGAAAGGTTGAGAATGGGATGGGCTTCGCCCAGAAATCCTTAAGACACCGCTTCGCGGGAAATCTATAAAAGACAACAGTGACAACTGATGACAAATAGATTTTGATTCCGAAAAGACGCGAAAAAAGGCGAAAAGGACGAAAATAAAGACCACGGATCTCGCGGATCTCACGGATTGAAAACTGTTAACGAAAGGATGCCGTAAACGGCTTGGCGTCAGTTCTGCTCCGAACGACAAACAAGTTTGCCTTCGCAGCCGACTGCCAGCCACCTGTTTCAAAGAAACAGATTATTCTTTCTTCCACGAAAATTGGTTGCGATCTACTAAAGTAACATTCGAATGGAAATTTGAAAATTTGAGGCAGCCACTTGTATCGCGCCAATCTGTGAAATCAGATAATAATTTGAATAAAAATAAATCTGAGAAAATCTGTGTAATCTGTGGGCAAAAAAATAATGAGAAATTAGAAATGAGTAATGAGTAATTCGTGGCAGACTTGCAGCAGCGGAAGAGGCGCGATTTAGAGCGCCAAAGTTGTCTAAGGTTGTAAAGGTTGTCTTCGAAAAACTCAAATGGTCTTCGGAAACCCTTCGGCTTAGGCCGCTTCCCAATGGGAACGCTCAAATGTGTTTAAAACGTCAGCAGGAGAAGCAAATGTCTGAACTCCTGAACTTCTGAACTCCCGAACTCCTTAGAAAAGGAAACAAAGTTTCCGAAACATAAAACTAAAAATATGGCACAAAAGACCTTCAGAAAGATGCTACTGCTGCTGGCAATGATTTGCCTGTCGGCATCGGCACAGGATTCACTGCTACCACGACTGCAGGCATTGCAGGGCGTGAGCGATGTAAAGGCATTGGAAAGTGATGTCTATAAGGAGAAATATGTGATGAAGGTTTGCCAGATGGTGGTGCCCGGTGAACCGCAGAAGGGAATGTTCCGCCAAAGGGTGATCGTGTGCCACGTGGGCTTCGACCGTCCGACGATTCTGGTCACTGAGGGCTATTATGCCCACTATGCCCTGCGCAAAGGCTATCAGGACGAACTCTCGAAGTTGTTCGATGCGAACGTGATCACGGTGGAATACCGCTACTTCGGAGAATCGATGCCTGAGCCCTGCAACTGGGATTATCTGACCGTAGAGAACTCGCTTGCCGATCTGCATCGCGTGAACCAACTGTTCAGACAGATCTACAAGGGGAAATGGGCGGCAACAGGAATCAGTAAGGGTGGTCAGACCACGATGTTCTATCGGGCGTACTATCCCGACGACGTGGACGTTTCGGTGCCGTATGTGGCTCCGCTGAACAAGTCGCTTGAAGATGGTCGCCACGAGCCTTTCCTCGCTAAGAAGGTTGGCACGAAGGAGGAGCGCCAACGGCTGCAGAACTTCCAGACGGAGGTGTTGAAGCGACGCGCGACGCTCGTTCCGATGTTCCGCAAGTATTGTGACGAGAAGAAATATACGTTCCGCGCTCCCATCGACGAGATTTTCGATCTCTGCGTGCTGGAGTATCCGTTTGCTATCTGGCAGTGGGGAACGCCTATCAACGAGGTGGCGCTGCCAACAGCAACCGACGAGGAACTCTTCGCGAACCTCATTAAGTATAGCGAGCCGAACTATTTCTCGGAGCAGTCGCCTTATCTCTCGTTCAATGTGCAGGCAGTGCGTGAACTGGGGTATTACGGTTACGACACGAAACCCTTCCGTCGCTATCTGTCCCGTAAGTCGGCCCACGACTACATGCATCGGGTGATGTTGCCGTCGGAGTTCAGCGGGCTGCGATTTGACAAGACGCTCTACAAGCGCACGCGCAGGTTCCTGAAGCGCAACGACGCGAGCATCATCTATATCTATGGTGGTGTTGATCCCTGGGGCGCGTCGGGGGTAGGGGATATCAAGAAACTGCAGAAGAAGCAGAACCTCCGCATCCACACGCTTCCTGGAGGCAGTCACTCTACGCGCATCAACTCGTTCCCCGAGCCTGAACGCCAGGAGATCATTGGGGAGATTGGGAAGTGGATACTTCCAAAGTAACAAGGTAACAAAGTAACAAAGTAACAAGGCGCTACGCGCAATTCAAGGGGTCAATAGTTCGAAGATTTATTAAAATCAAGAATTAGAGATTTGAGCGTTCCCCACAGGGGAAGCGGCCTAAGCCCAAGGGGCTTCAGCCTCGCTCTGTTGAGAGGTGTTGAGAAGAGTTGAGAAAGGTTGAGAGGTGTTGAGAGGTGTTGAGAGGTGTTGAGAAGAGTTGAGAAAGGGATTGCCCTTCGGGCAGAAATCCTTGAGACACCGCTTCGCGGGAAATCTATAAAAGACAACAGTGACAACTGATGACAAATAGATTTTGATTCCGAAAATAAATCCTAAAAAAAGCGGAAAGAACGAAAATTTCTCGACCACGGATCTCGCGGATCAAACGGATTGAAAAGGGTTAACGAAAGGATAGCCGCATTACCAAAGTAACATTCGAATGGAAATTTGAAAATGGAAATTTGAAAATTTGAGGCAGCCACTTGTATCGCGCCAATCTGTGAAATCAGATAATAATTTGAATAAAAATAAATCTGAGAAAATCTGTGTAATCTGTGGGCAAAAAATAATGAGAAATTAGAAATGAGTAATGAGTAATTCGTGGCTGCCACGTTCAACAGCAGGAAAGGCGCGATATAGAGCGCCAAAGTTGTCTAAGGTTGTAAAGGTTGTCTTCGAAAAACTCAAATGGTCTTCGGAAACCCTTCGGCTTAGGCCGCTTCCCAATGGGAACGCTCAAATGTGTTTAAAACATCAGCAGGCGAAGCAAATGTCTGAACTCCTGAACTTCTGAACTCCTTAGTAAGGAAACGAAGTTCCGCAAAACGACAAAACAACTTAAAAATAAAATATTATGCCATTCAACGCAATCATTCCGAACGATCCTGTGGATATTAAAGAGGCATTCGTGCCTACAGTGAGTTTCAAGAAAGAAATGACGATACTGCTTTTGGGCAGTGGTGGCCGCGAGCATGCACTTGCATGGAAGATCGCGCAGAGTCCGAAATGTCGCAAACTTTACATTGCTCCAGGTAACGCTGGAACATCTGGGGTAGGCGAGAACGTGCCTGTTGGCGTGAACGACTTCGAGGCACTGAAGATGTTCGCCGTCGATAACGGTGTAGATATGGTGGTTGTAGGACCTGAGGATCCGCTCGTACGCGGCATCTATGATGAGTTCCGCTCCGATCAGCGCACTTGTCATATTCCCGTCATCGGTCCGTCGAAGGCAGGTGCGGTGCTCGAAGGTTCGAAGGACTTCGCAAAGGCATTCATGCAGAGACATGAGATTCCGACTGCCCGCTATGAGACCTTTGATGGTGAGCATCTGGAGGAAGGACTTGCTTTCCTCGAGACGCTGCAGGCACCCTATGTGCTGAAAGCCGATGGTCTTTGTGCTGGAAAGGGCGTGCTGATTCTTCCTACGCTCGACGAAGCCAAGCGTGAGTTGAAGGAGATGCTTGGTGGAATGTTTGGCAACGCATCGAGCCGTGTGGTCATCGAGGAATTCCTCAGTGGTATTGAGTGCTCCGTGTTCGTGATGACCGATGGACAGCACTATAAGATTCTGCCCGAGGCCAAGGATTACAAGCGCATCGGTGAAGGCGACAAGGGTCTGAACACTGGTGGCATGGGTTCGGTTTCGCCCGTTCCGTTTGCCGACGAGGTATGGATGAAGAAGGTGGAAGATCGCATCATCCGTCCTACGGTCGAAGGACTCGCCGCAGAGGGCATCGACTACAAGGGCTTCATCTTCTTCGGTTTGATCAACGTCGAGGGTAATCCGATGGTGATTGAATATAACTGCCGCATGGGCGATCCCGAGACCGAAAGTGTGATGCTACGCCTGAAGAGCGACATCGTCAGTCTGTTTGAGGGCGTCGCTGCAGGCAATCTCGATCAGAAGTCGATTGAGTTTGACGAGCGCGCTGCAGTCAGCGTGATGCTTGTGTCGGGCGGCTATCCCGAGAAGTATCAGAAGGGCTATCCCATTACGGGCATCGAGAACGTGGAGGGAAGCATCGTGTTCCATGCAGGAACAGGCCTGAAGGACGGTCAGGTCGTCACCGCTGGAGGTCGCGTGATTGCCGTATCGTCATACGGTAAGGACAAGGCCGAGGCTCTGGCAAAGTCGTTCCAGGAAGCCCAGAAGATTCAGTTTACCGATCGCTATTTCCGTCGTGATATCGGTGCTGATCTCTAAGGAGACGAGTCGGGGTTTCATTGACAAAAGAGAATGGTCTTAGATAAATTTCGTATTGTTTAAGGCAAACGGCGAATTGTTTTTTGAAACTGCAAATTGTCTTCGACAAAATAACGAAGGGTTTTACAGACGAGTTGCGGCGCAGACGTCGGATAAAGGTTCTGACAATGAAGCGCTGCCTCGAAGAATAAAGATTTAGAGAATAGATTGACAGCATGAAGAGAGCCCAGAATAGAATAGCAGAGAGCCGTTCGACACTTACCATTGTGGCCATTTTAGGCGCTTTGGTGGCGTGCGCGATTGGTGCTGTGGGCATGGGATTGGGCGATGCCTTCTACAAGAGTGTAGAGTGGTGGGGACTGACGGCAATACTTGCGATTTCGACTGCATTGATAGTGGAGATCAACAATTCAAACTCGCTGATTCGCATCTATAGCCGTTTGGTGTCGTGTTCGTTCCTGATATTGACGCTGATGGCCACATTCCTCTACCCGTTGTGGCGTGAGGCGATTGTCGGCCTGTTGTTTATCGTCGCCTATTTGTTCCTGCTCCGTTCCTATCAGGACAAGACGGCAGTGGGGAGCATCTACGGAGTATTCTGTGCACTCAGCACAAGTAGCATCTTCTTCGTACAGATGTTTTACTTTGTTCCGCTGTTCTGGTTGCTGATGGGTATCAGGATGAACTCCTTGAGTTGGCGCACGTTCTTCGCCTCGCTACTGGGCATCATCACGCCCTATTGGCTGATTGGAGGCTACTTCCTCTATACGCAGGACTATCTGACGCCGATGAGACATTTCATGGCGTTAGGACAGTTTATGCCTCTGGAGCAAGTGTTCTCGCTGAATGGTCCGCTCGTGGCACCGTTCTTCACTGATCCCGTGTTGCTCTATACACCTCGCGGTTCGGTGCTTGCGCCTATCTTCACGCTCATCTTCTTACTTCTGCTCACGCTCATCGGTATGATTCATTTCCTGCGCCAGAGCAGTAGGGACAAACTCCGCACGCAGATGATCTATGAGATGTTCATCATCGTTACGTTTGCCATTATCGTGTTTATCGCGCTGCAGCCACAACATCTGAATTTTCAGTTGAAGTTGCTGATAGTCAACACGTCGATGTTCATTGGACACTATCTCGCCCTGACGAATACGAAGTTGACGAATATCATGTTCTTCGTGATTCTGTTCCTGACGATGGCGCTCACGGGGTATAATCTGTATTTTAGTTGAGGATTTATTAAGGAGCAAGGGGCAAGGGACAAGAGATATGCCTTTGTGGCGCATTTTTAAACACGGATGACACAGATTTTTTCTTAAGTCTTAAATGACACGGATTATCGATCACCGATGTTGGGGCTTCGCCCTAGGTCAACGCCCTTCGGGCTAGTTCAAAAATTGATGCGCTTCGCACGGGGCAAGGAGCAAGGGGCAAGGGACAAGAGATATGCCTTTGTGGCGCATTTTTAAACACGGATGACACAGATTTTTTCTTAAGTCTTAAATGACACGGATTATCGGTCACCGATGTTAGGGTTTCGTCTTAGTTCAATGCCGTTCGGGCTAGTTCAACCGGCGCAAGCGCCTAGTTCAATCGCCCTTCGGGCTAGTTCAAAAATTGATGTGCATTGCGAGGAGAAAGGAAATTTATATAAAAGCAAAAATGCGAATATGAAGAATAAAAGAATTTACATCAGCCCAGAGAATGTAGACAAACTCGACAAAGAGGAATTGAAGAGACACAAAATTCATATTTGTTTAAACATGAACTTCAAAGAGATGTTGGAAAAGAAGGACGAATCTTGGTAGTATGAGAATTGCTATCATAGGTTTAAGGAATTGTCCTCCTGTTGACTTGTCGTTTGCTCTAAAAAGAGGGGATGCGAATCGTTTGAAAGGATAGAATAGAATTCATGGAATTTCTCACCGAACTATTTATAAACTATGGATACTGGGGAATGCTGATTGCGGCATTCCTCGCTGGTAGTTTCGTGCCGTTCAGTAGCGAGGCGGTGATGCTGGCGTTGTTGGCCGCAGGACTCGACCCCTGGTTGCTCGTGGTTTATGGAACGATAGGAAATGTGCTTGGTTCGGTGTTCAATTATGGAGTAGGGCGCATGGGGCGGCTCGACTGGATAGAGCGCTATCTGCACGTGAATCAGGAGAGTCTGCAGCGAGCGGAACGATTCATGGCGGGACGCGGTGCCATGATGGGATTCTTCTCATTCCTGCCTGTGCTGGGTAGTGTCATCTCGATCGTCCTCGGTCTGACGCGCGCAAATCTACCACTTTCTGTTCTAAGTATCACTGCAGGAAAATTCCTCCGCTATCTGCTGTTGATTTATAGCGTGAATGCAATGTTCTAATTATATAGGGGCAAGAGGTAAGGGGCAAGGGACATTGGCCCTTCGGGCAGTTCAACGGGCTTCGCCCTGGTTCAATCGGCGCAAGCGCCTGTTCAAGAGTTCAAAGTTTTTTTAACCACGGATGGCACAGATTTTTACGTAATTTTTAATGTCACGGATTATCGTTCACCGATGTTAGGGCTTCGCCCAGTTTCGAGTTTCGAGTTTCAAGTTTCAAGTCGCAGCCACCAATTACTCATTTCTGATTACTCATTACTCATTATTATTTGCCCACAGATTACACAGATTTTCTCAGATTTATTTTTATTCAAATTTTTATCTGATTTCACAGATTGGTGCTAACGCAGTTGCAAGGCGCGATTCGAGCGCCAATTCTCCAATTCTTAACAATTCATCTGCAGCAGGGGAAAATTCTTAAATTCTCTAATTCTTGATTTTAATTGGAAAAAGCCGCCGACGGCGGAACTTGTTCTGTTTAAGGGGGAACCTTCAGCAGACAAGGCATATTTCTTGCCCCTTGTCCCTTGTCCCTTGCCCCTTATAAAGCAGAAATCCCAACGCACCATGGTGCATTGGGATTCTGTGTTTGTTTGGAATAAGTTGTTTTGTTTATGCTTCTGGTTCAGTTTCGGGAATCACAGAAACGATACTCTTGTTGCAACGAGTCTTGCGGAAGTTTACTGTTCCGTCAACCAGTGCGAAGAGCGTGTCGTCCTTACCGATGCCCACGTTATCACCAGGGTTGTGCTTTGTACCGCGCTGGCGAACGATGATGTTGCCTGCGATGCACTTCTGGCCACCCCAAATCTTAACGCCAAGTCGCTGAGCTGCTGACTCACGACCGTTCTTAGAACTACCTACACCTTTTTTATGTGCCATGATTTGTCCTCCTTAAGCGATTACTTGTTTAACTTCAACCTTCGTGAACTGCTGACGATGACCGTTCTTCACACGATAGCCCTTACGGCGCTTCTTCTTGAAGACGATGACCTTGTCACCCTTAACGAGTGCGTCCACTACTTCTACTACTACCTTGGCACCTTCAACAGTAGGTGCACCAACTGCGACAGCACCCTCGTTGTCAACGAGAAGTACCTTGTCGAACTCAACAGTTTGGCCTGCTTCTGCATCCTTAATGTGATTCACAAAGAGTTTCGCACCCTCCTGAACCTTAAACTGCTGACCGTTAATTTCTACAATTGCGTACATTGATGTTATTAATGATTAAACGGGTTTTTCCGCGAGGCGATGGGCTTCATGCACATGCTTTGATGAGCCTCCACGGACTAAATCGGCTGCAAAATTACTAATAAAAACTGAGAGACGTGCAGATGTGTCGGTCTTTAACTGTAATTTTTAAGACAGATTAACACTTTACTTTCTCCTTCGGGCAGTTCTTTTGGTGAGCGGGCTTAGAATTTATAGAAAACTCCCAGTGTTCCGTAGATGGGGAACAGTGACTGTTCGACCGTCTTGAAACTGCTCTTGAAGATGCCGTTCAGGCCCCAGTTGAGGTCGGCGGAGAAACCAACTTTCGTCCAGCATTGCCAGTCGGCACCAACACCCACTCCAAACTGGAAAGTGCGCATATCGTCAGAGAAGTCGTAGGTGGCCCATTCGCCTTCCTTGTCGCCAATAATGATCTTGGCACCAGTGGGGTCGCCCTGACGCAGATAACCGCCGGAAGCGATACCGCTGAAATCCTTATCGAGCAGTAGCGAGACGTAGGGTCCGCCCTTCAGCATCACCTTGTCGGAGAGTTTGTAAGTGGCCTGAACGGGTACGGTCAGCATCCATTCGGTTACGTCCTGCTGAATCTTACCCGTGAAGAGACCTTCGATCAAGTCACTTCCTTTCTTCATCTCCATGTGATAAGCCTTTGTGGTTACGTCGGCGTCCATACCTTTGTTCTCGATGCGCAGACCAGCCATCACGCCCCATTTCGAATCCAAGGGTAGCATGACGTCGAAGCCAAGCATGAACGAAGGCGTCAGGCGATAGGCATCGATACTGCGGATTGTTGCGGGAATGCCTACAGGAGCCGTTCCACCAAGATTGTAACCCACGCGAGCCTTCATCTCGAGATTCTCTTTATTCAGGAATTGAGCCCATGCGTGAGTTGAGAAACTCAGGGTGAGAGCGGTTATGATTGCGATTGCTATATTTCTTTTCATCTTCAGTCCTCCTTTTCTTATTCCTGTTCGTCTTCTTCGTAAAACATCTCTACCTCATCGACGTACAAAGTACTACCGATAGCACCCTCGAAGTTGGCACCATTCTTGCTCGATGAGAATACGAGTGTCATATCGTAGCCACCCTTGCTCAAAATGGTTAAATCAGCATCGTCGCCCTCGAAGAACATCTCGAAGAATGTCCATTCGTCGGTGGGAGGAAGAGAAGCGACCTGAGCCTTCTTGACGATGTAAGGGCTGGTGAGCACATCGTCGCCGTAGAGTTTCACCTCCTTACCATTTTCGTCCGTATTGCGGAAGAACACGGCGTAGATGTCGGCTTCGTCGGTGCGATCGATGACCTTCATGTCTTTATCCGTGAACTCAGGACCGGGCTTGTATTTGTAATAGCCGGTGACGCGAACGGGAACACGATTGATATTGATACCGAACTCAGTGGCTTTCAGTGCGTTGAAGAGCACATTCTCGACGATGAAGTTTCCGAGGAAAAGGTTTCCTGCAGCAATAGGCTTCTTCATCATTCTTCCCAGGCTACCTGCGTCCTGAGTTGACATGCAGACACACTTGCCGTTGTAGCCGTTGTCGACCTGACGAGTCGTGTAGTCTTCAGGAGTCGACGTCACCTTTGTCAGTGCCACTCCAGGGTTGCCTGAAGCCCAGATGTTCAGACGTTTGCCATTGCTGTCAACCTCATAGAAATTGTGGTAGGAGTTTTTCTTCTTCACCGTATCAGTATAGACGACTTCAATATTCTCGAATGAGAAGTTGGTTGCGGGCAGGCTTGCTTCCTCGAACGAAACCAGATATGGACGCGTCCACTCTCCGTCTTCAGACGTGACCGTATAGGTAATGGGACCGTTTGAGAAGTCCTGCTCCGAGCCATTAGCGGGCTCGATAGTTGCTCCGGGGGTCAGCGTGAAACTGACGGGAATATTAGGCAGCGAATAAAGGGAGCGCACCGTGAAGACAATTTCCTTTGTTGTGGAGGAGATATTCTCCTTGCGCATCTGCGTGGGTTGGTAGAAGTTTTCTTCATACTGAGCGCCTTCCACCCAAGCGCTGGTGATGTCGCATTCCATGTTGGGAGCCTCATCCTTGATGCATGAGGTCAGCAACTGACCGCAGAGGAGAACGACAGCAAGTTTCCCAATGTTACTTGTTTTCATTTTATTCTTTTGAGTCTTATTTTTTACCAATCTTCGTCTTTATTAAAGGCTTTTACCAATCCTCGTCTTCGTTGCCGACGAGACCGTTTTTCACAACTTCCTCAACCTTGTCGAGGAACGCATTCGAGTAGGCATGAGTCATGACTAGAGCCTTGGCACAAGTGCGCTTCTGGGGGTCTTTCTCCACAAACGGATAGTGGCGTGCAATTTCCCACTGCTCGTCGTAGAGGTTGCTGTTGGTCTTGTCGTCTGCCTTGCGTTTCGAGTCTCCATAGGTGCGTTCGTCGGTGAGGCCACTTAGCCAACCACCGCTGATGTCGGTCAGCAAGTCGTAATTCTGCACGGTGTAGGTGAAGCGAATCTTTTCGTCCTTGATGTCGATGCGAATGACGGGCGTGATGCTTACACTGTATTTGTTAAGAGTTCCCGTGTGTTCGGCAATGCCCTTCATCGTAGAAGTCACGATGATGCAGCCAGCCTCTTTGTCGTTTAGCGTGATGGCTTGCTTGTCCTTGAATGTTGCGGTGATCCAGTAGTTTAGATTCACATAGAGTTGTTGCTTGGTCTTGCCGGGGGCCTCGATGACCTCCTGATAGGTGAGACTCTCGTTTTTGTCGAGCACCAGCCCACTTGCAATTGTAGCGGCTGCGTCAACCCATTTAGCACCGTATTTCTCTTTGGCATATTTCTCCAGATCTGCAATCTTCATCACTTGAGCCTGAACGCTCATTCCACCAAAGAAAATAAAGAGGATGGCTACCATCCAAAATTTCATATTTTTCATTTGTTTGTTATATTTGTTATTGTCAATTGTTATTCTATGATTATCGATTGTCATTCAGCGACTATCCTGAAATTCGAGAGTGAGAGACTGTCTCCGCTTACTGAAATGGTGGCGGTGATTGAAGGCATCTCCTCGTAGTCGAGCATTTCGCTTGCTGTGAACTTCACACCTGGCGTCAACTGAAGAACGGGTTCGGCTCCGCTGAGGTCGTAGGTCAACTGCTCACCGATTCGAACAGCATTTTCATCGAAGTTGCCTAAGTCAGTTGTCGGACTCTTCTTGACGGTCATCGAGTTTCCGTTTGCGGAAAGCATAATCTGTTCATCATCAATACGATAGGTGAGGCTATCGCACATTTTATTTTGGACGTCGAAGGGGTCGAGGCTGGTCACGATAGTTGCCTTTCCGTCCTCGTTGAATCTCAGGAGGTATAGGCGCTCGACTTGCGTTCCCGTTCCTTCGATATCGGCTCCCGTCAACCATAAATACTTCTTCTCAGCATCGTAGTTAGCGCTTGGCATTCTGCCATGACGGATGTTGGGGAATGAACTGATAGTCTTGCCGTTCTTGACAACAATGCCAAAGCCTTCTGACGATTGTTCTTCGCTGAGTTTCATGAGGCTCCATACGCTGATTCCGTTGGCTTCGTCGTTCAGGATGTTTTCGAAACGGTCGTCGATGATGGGCGTTTCCATCGCCTTGTTGACGAGGTCAGGGGCGCTGTCTAAGGATAGTGGCGCTTCCATGGTGCAGGAAACAGGTTTCATGCTATTGTCTTTGCAGGAAGCCAGAAGGGTAAGACCGCCAACAAACATAGTGGCAAACACCCAATTTCTATAACTTTTATTCCTTTGTGTCATTGATATCTCCTTTCTGAGAAGTACGTTGATGTCGAGAATTCTTTTTCTCTTTACTACCTTGATACTCAGCCCAATAGGATGTTTCTTGCATCAATGCAAAAACCCTGATTGGGGGCTGAACATGCTGGTCGGTGTAGACGAAAAATGTACTTTTTATAATATAGGCTGCAAAGGTAATAAAAAATTGGTAAATATGGATTATGATTGGGAAAAAAATTGCCAAAGAGGAAAAGAGATACTGATTACAAATCACAGATTACAGGTTACAAATATGATTTGCTTTATAGAGAATATATGTGGAAGGGTTTCGCCAAAGACGGGAAATGGCGCAGAATACCAATTCAAAAGTACAATGTGCGAATCTTTAAATTCCGAAAACTACAAAAATGGCGAAATGAACGAAAATTATTTATAACGGAAATAATCGAAAATATACGGAAAAAACGGAAATTTTGACAACGAATCGCTCGAATCTTATGTTTGCGCATTCCCCGATGGGGAAGCGGCCTAAGCCGAAGGGGACGCATTGGATGGGCTTCCAGAAATCTCTCAAATATCGTTTCGCGAGAAATATTTGGCGCTCTATATAGCGCCTATCCTGCTGCTTAAAGTGGGTTGCCACGAATTACTCATTTCTCATTTCTCATTTCTCATTACTTATTATTTAATAGTACTGGGGAGAAGAATTTCATCAAATTTCGTGGTGAGTGAAAAATTATAATTCCAGAATGATGTAAAATGAACAAATGATTGAAAACTCTTTATACTGGGACCTAACGAAAAAGGGCGGAAATAATCGGGAAATAGACGGGAAGCGCAGAAAACTATTGTGTTCGCTGAGTTTTGTGTGTCAAGATTTTTGACAGTGGGGGAAAAGGTGGATGAAAGCAGTTGGGAACATCGGGGATGAGGGAAGAAGAGAGCAGGATGTTGTTGGGAGAATCTGGAGAAGTTGTGTTGCGAAACTGTGCGATTGTGCTTTTTCCTATGGAAATTGATTGATGGCAAAAAATAAAGCGACAGCCTTCGCAGGCGATCGCTCTAAATCTTCAATAGGTATTAGTCTTTTAAGGTAAAAAGATTGTTTTCAGGATAACGTTTGCAAAGGTAAGGATTTTTTATATAACTTACAAACTTTTACAGACTTTTTTTCTATAAATTTTTCTGTGTGGGCACACAATTGTGTTTTTTTTCGAAACTGAAGAAATTATTTGCTGAAATTGGTGAAAAATCGTAACTTTGTATCAAATTTATTGACCCAAATCAGAAAATGAAATGAACAGAATTAAATTTCTTTTGTGTCTGACTGTGTTTTTGCCTGTTTTTGCCTGTGCACAAACACACAGTGAACTTACAATCCGTAACTGGGATTTTTCGCGTGACCAACAACAGTGGAAGCAAGTTTGTGTTCCTCACGACTGGGCCATCAGTGGTCCTTTCGATAAGAAATGGGACTTGCAGGTAGTTGCCATTGAGCAGAATGGCGAGAAGGAGAAGTCGGAGAAGACTGGCCGTTCAGGCGCTTTGCCTTGGATTGGCGAAGGACACTACAAGACAAAGGTATCATTGCAGGAACTTCCTGGACATGCAGAACTGGTGTTCGACGGAGCCATGAGCGAGCCTGTAGTTTGTGTGAATGGACGTGAGGCTGGACGTTGGGCATATGGCTACAACGCCTTCCACATCGACGTTACACCTTATTTAATTAAAGGTGACAACGAAATTACCGTTGACCTGAACAACGTAGAAGAGAGTTCGCGCTGGTATCCTGGTGGTGGTTTGTATCGACCCGTGAAGTTAGTGATGACCAATAAGGTTCGCTTTGGTCTTTGGGACACCTATGTTCGCATAAATTCAGCCACTGCAAAGCGTGCTGGAATCTCTGTTTCGGCGAAGGTTATTGGTCTGAGTTCCCTTCAGGAATCGGCAGGAAGCAATGAAAAAGGCCCCAAAGGCGTAGAGGTGCTCATGAGCCTCATTGATGCAAACGGTGTGGCAGTAGCCAAGTGTTCTCCCTTCAAAATTATGAAGGACGATGTGGTCAGAAATAGTTTCGTGCTTACAAATCCTCACTTGTGGTCGCCGGAGACACCTTATTTATATAAGTTGAGGCTCCAGTTGGTGCAGAATGGTGAAGTGATTGACGAGCAAGTTCACTCGGTGGGTGTTCGTTCTATATCTTATACTGCTGAGCGCGGTTTCGAACTGAATGGTCAGCCCCGAAAGTTCAAGGGCGTTTGTCTGCATCACGACTTAGGTCCGTTGGGTGCTGCCGTCAATAAGGCTGCCCTCATTCGTCAGGTGAAGATACTGAAGGATATGGGTTGCGACGCTATTCGCACATCCCACAATATGCCTTCGACCATGCAAATGGAAGTCTATGATTCACTTGGCATGATGGTGATGGCTGAGTCCTTCGACATGTGGATTTATGCTAAGTGCAAGAACGGCTATTCTCGCTTCTTCAAAGAGTGGGCCGACAAAGATGTTGAAAATCTTGTACAGAACCATCGCAATCATCCTTCGTTGGTGATGTGGTCTATCGGTAATGAGATTCCAGAGCAGGGGAGCACTAATGGACGAGAGATGGCGATTCATCTGCAGGACATCTGTCATCGCCTCGACCCGTCGCGTCCCGTTACGCAGGGACTGGATCGAGTCGACAACGCATTGAGCACTGGCTTTGCTCAGGCAATGGACATTCCGGGCTTCAACTATCGTCTGCATCGCTATGTTCAAGGTTTTGAGAAACTTCCTCAGGGTTATCTTCTCGGCAGCGAGACCGCCTCGACAGTGAGTTCGCGCGGCGTCTATAAATTCCCCGTAGAATACACGAACCATAAGACCTATGACGATGGTCAGTGTAATGGCTACGACACGGAATGCTGCTGGTGGAGCAATCTGCCCGATGACGATTTCATGGCAATGGACGATCTGCCTTACACCATCGGACAATTCGTCTGGACGGGCTTTGACTATCTCGGTGAGCCGACTCCTTATGATGGCTACTGGCCCTCGCGCTCGTCATACTTCGGCATTTGCGACCTTGCCGGACTTCCGAAGGACCGCTATTATCTCTATCGCTCAGTCTGGAATCAGGACGAGCGCACTATTCACCTGCTGCCTCACTGGACTTGGCCCGGTCGCGAGGGTGAAGTGACGCCTGTGTATTGCTACACCGACTATCCTTCGGCAGAGTTGTTCGTCAATGGCAAATCGCAGGGAAGAATCAGCAAGGTAGGTAGCGACAAGGTTAGTTTCACGACAGTAGATACGCAGAAACCTGCAGCCAATCAGGAGCGTTACGACCGCTATCGTCTGCGTTGGAACAACGTCTGCTACGAGCCAGGAGAACTGAAGGTTGTCGTTTACGACGAGAAGGGAAATCAGGCAGGTGAGCAAATTCTGCGCACTGCAGGCAAGCCTGTTGCGATGAAAGTTGATGTGTGGACTCAGAACGGACAGAACACGCTGAAGGCCGATGGCGAAGATCTGGCATATGTGACTATTTCGCTCGTCGACAAGAACGGGGTAGAGGTTCCCGATGCTGACGACCAGTTGCAATTCATGGTGAAGGGTGCCGGCAAGTTCCGTGCTGCATGTAACGGCGACGCTACTTCGACAGAAGTCTTCACAGAACCGACGATGAAACTCTTTAGCGGCAAGGTTGTTGCAACGGTGCAGGCTGCCGATCAAGCAGGTCAGTTGAAGTTGACCATCCGCGATAAGAGTCGCCGCGTGAAGGCAAAGACCGTGGTGATTGATGTGAAGTAAGAGAAAGGGGCAAGGAGCAAGGGACAAGGGGCAAGAGATATGCCTTTCAGGCGGTTCAACGGACTTAACCCTAGTTCAATCGGC
The DNA here is from genome assembly GCA_024697645.1 of Prevotella sp. Classification (GTDB taxonomy): domain Bacteria; phylum Bacteroidota; class Bacteroidia; order Bacteroidales; family Bacteroidaceae; genus Prevotella. The sequence goes on along the minus strand of JAILFH010000002.1, from coordinate 15,001 downwards.
TTCGCCTGTTCAATCGCCCTTTGGGCTAGTTCAAAAGTTGGCTCCGCTGACTTTGCTCGAGATTCGGTTAAGCAAGTGAACATGATGGTGCTCGCTGCGCAAAGAGTTGAATAAGTCTATTTCTCTTGCGCTCTGTCCATTCAAAGAGTAAATTTAAAAATTCGAATGATTTGACTTTTGGGAAAATACTGATGGCTATTCTTCGGGAGTGATATAGATTTCGTGTTCATAGATATCGGAAAGGTCGATATCGTTGATGATCTTGCTTCTCAGCGTGTCGCGAGCCATCATAAACTCTTCAGGTTGCGTGGGTTCATTAGGTGTGAGCCCGCGCACCATTTTTTCTATCTGGGCAATGCGGGGCTGAACGGCTTGGTCGGTTCGGAACTTTCGATAGTATTCCAATGCCGATTCGAAATAGTCGTGGGCAGTTTCCTTGTCATCGTTGAACAGATAGCAATAGCCCAGCCGATAGAGCGCGTCGCCCTTCTCGTTGTTGTAGCACACATTCGTCATCTGTTCGTAGTAGGTGACGGCTTCTTTGTACTGCCCCAGATTAAAATGGCTCTCGGCATTGAGAAAGTAGTAGATGGATCGCTCGTGAGGGGCAAAGGGTTCCAACTGCGGAATGATAGAGTCGAGGTATTCGCAGACTTTCTCGTCGTTCCAATCGTAGTAGTAGCACACCGCCAAGAACGCCCTGAACCGCGGATTGAGTTTGTAGCGGCGATCGAGTTTGTCGAAGATGAGCAGAGCCTCGTGGAACTTCCCGCTCTGGAAATACTCAATCGCCTTTCCGAGTTGTTCGCTGTCGGACGATTTTCGGTCTTGCATTGTCGTCGGACTCATACCCGTGAGCAACAATGCAAAGACAATTCCCAGAATGGTGAGTGCAAGTTTTCTCATTATTATTTCGTGTAGAAATCAATCAGACGAGTGATTGCCCTTTGGCAAACAGGACAAAACTCGGGATTCTCGTTTGTGCGCATGCGGCAGTCAGGAGTTGGGCGATAGACGTCCTTCAGGCTGTAGCCCGCACCTTCGTAAGCACCTACTGTGTTCAGGTTGTTTGATGTAGGAATCGGCGTTCCAGCCTTCACCATATCAGCCCATTTGCTGTTGAAGTCGACAAGTGTTGTGATATTCGGCTCCCAGGGTTCTATGTCATGAGGATACATCGGAATCTGTTCCTGTTCGTAGGCATACTCGTCGGCCAGACCGGCAAAACTATGACCAAATTCATGGACGACCACCGGACGGAACATCCGATGATGAGCCATTGAGAGATTATACGAATTCAGGATGCCTCCACCGCCGTATTCCTCAGTGTTCACCAGCACGATGATATGTTCGTAGGGCGTTCCTGCGAGCCAGTCGTGCATGTCCTTCAGATGCAGGGTGGTGAGATAGCGATTGCTATAGAACGTGTCGAAATGCGAATGCAGCGCGGTGTTCTTCCAGATGCCCTTCGATGGTTCACTCGTTCCAGTTTCCTTCGACTCCGCCTTCACGGCAATGATGTTGAATCGTTCGCGCATCGAGCGGAAAGGCTCGTGGGCGAACATCGCTTCTACGGCAATATTCACATCCTCGAGAAATACATTCATCTCGTCGTCCGTATATCCTTCAGCCAGATAAGCGATATGGATGCAGTGGGTCGTGTCGGCAGCCTGCTGGATGACATCGTATGGAGTGACGGCGTTTTCACCAATATGGCGGATGAGGATATCGGATGGAACTACCATGTGTGTTATCTCCGTCATCACCTCGCGGCGGTTGTTGAAGAGTTTCACGGTTACTGAAACCGTATCCTTCGGCATAGGTACGAGGAAAACATTCTCGAACGATTTGCGTGTGGTCGTGGCTTCCGGATACGACAGCCATTCCTGAAACAGTGTCGAGAACGAATTGCGATAGATGACGTCACCCGTCTTGTGGTCGCAGACGACAATCTGTCCGTAACCTTCCACAGGCACTTCAGCCAGGCGGGTTCGTTTGCCAAACCAGCCTGGACTCATGTTCAGTTGGTCTAGGGCAATCTCCTGTTTCTCAGCGTTTCCTGCAAATGTATAGTCGATGCGGAGCGTCTTGTCCTCAAAGAATTCGTCGAATGCCTGAGCGCTCATGCTTGTTGCGGCGAGCAGTAGCAGACAGACTATGATGAAGTATTTTCTCATTTTGTTTTGATTTTATTCAGTTCGGATATTAATTGCTTGACATAGGGTCGGTCCCAATCTTTCACGTGATAGCGGCGCCCGTTGAAGCGGAGTATGTCTAAATCGATGATCACTCGGCCAGCAGCCTTTTCTTCTTCGCTTGCGCCCATTTCCTGTTCCAATTGCTTTAGCACAGTTTTCACTTGACGATACATGAGGGTTGTCTGCGTGCAGGCAAGACAGTTCAGAAACGAGTCGGAATCGAGTCCGATGGGAGTTGTCTCAAGGTCGCGCGTGAACACCACTTCGCCAAATTGCCGAATGAGCATCTGTCGGGCCAGTTTCATATTCGTTTGCTGGCTCGTGTTGCTGCCAATGGCGATGATTAATTCCTTGGTTTTTCCCATAAACTGCAAAATTACTAATAATTCTTAAATCAGCCATTTTTTTTGTGTTTTTTTATGAATTATAGTAACTTTGTCGAAAACTTCCGAATATGAAACGTTTATCCCTTTTCGTATGGCTCGTGTTCATGTCTGTGGCGGTTTCGGCACAGATGAAGTGGAACCAGACCTATCAGAACTATATCGACCAGTATCAGGATATTGCCGTTCAGGAGATGCTCCGCTACAATATTCCTGCTAGTATCACGCTTGCGCAGGGCATTTTCGAGAGCGGGGCAGGGCGCAGTGAACTATGTCGGAAGGGAAACAACCATTTCGGAATCAAATGTCATGGGTGGAGTGGGGCAACGGTCTATCACGACGACGATGAGTCGCAGGAATGTTTTCGTGCCTACAGGACTGCCTTGGAGAGTTATGAGGACCATAGTAAATTCCTCTATGAGTCGCAGCGCTATCGTAAGTTGTTCCAATTGTCACGTACCGACTATAAAGGCTGGGCGCGCGGTCTGAAGGCTTGTGGCTATGCAACGAATCCGCAGTATGCCAATAAACTCATTGAACTCATAGAACTCTATAAACTCCATGAGTACGACAAACTTTCTGGTAAGGTCAGGGGACATCATTCGAAGGTTTCGCCACAAGGTCAGTCGTCGCTGCATTCTATCAAGATCTACAACAAGAACTATTACCTCTATGCGAGGAAGGGTGATACGTTTAAGTCGATTGGCGAGGAGGTCGGCATTTCCTATAGGAAACTGGCGAAATATAATGAGCGCGACCGTCGTGACAAATTGTCGGAAGGTGACATCATCTATCTGAAGAAGAAACGCACGCGTGCCGACAAGGCATTCAAGAACCATCCACATGTGGTGAAGCCAGGCGAGAGCATGTACTCTATTTCGCAGATGTATGGTATTCGACTGAAGAGCCTCTACAAGAAGAATCATCTGACGCCCGACTATCAGATTCGGGTTGGAGACAAACTGAAAGTTTATTAAACAGAACTGATTGAATAGAAAAATGCATTGTTCCTACAACAGGAGCAATGCATTTTTTTGTATTTATGATTTATGATTTGTAATTTGTAATCTGTAATTTGCTATTTGTGATTTGTGATCTGTGAATTGTTATTTGTAATCTGATTTACAGCGTCACGCCATTCTTGAAGATGCTGATTTCGCGATAACCGTTCTTTTCGTTCAAAGTAGGTTGACCATTTGCAACGTCAATGATCAGGTCGATGAACTGACGGAGCAATTCGGGCATAGGAACACCCTCTACCAACTGACCTGCGTTGAAGTCAATCCAGTTAGGCTTGTTTTGGAACAACTTTGAGTTTGTCGAAATCTTCATCGTTGGAACAAATGTTCCGAATGGAGTTCCGCGACCCGTAGTAAAGAGAACGAGTTGGCAACCTGCAGAAGCCAATGCCGTAGAAGCCACGAGGTCGTTGCCGGGAGCCGAGAGCAGGTTCAATCCTTCTGTCTGCAGACGGTCGCCATAGGCCAAAACGCCACTCACAGGAGCACGCCCGCACTTCTGCGTGCAGCCCAGAGCCTTGTCCTCGAGTGTAGAAATACCACCCGCCTTGTTTCCTGGGGAGGGATTCTCGCCAACGGGTTCACCATGACTGAGGAAATACTCCTTGAAGTCGTTGATGAGCGTTACGGTCTGTTGGAAAAGTTCCTCGGTCTTGCAGCGGTTCATCAGAATCGTCTCGGCACCAAACATTTCAGGTACCTCTGTCAGAATCGACGTTCCGCCTTGGGCCACAAGCCAGTCGCTGAACTCACCCACGAGTGGATTGGCAGTGATTCCCGACAATCCGTCGGAGCCGCCACACTTCAGTCCCACGCGCAGTTTGCTCAGTGGAACTTCCTGACGCTTGTCCTCTGCGGCCTGAGCATAGAGTTCATGCAGAATCTCCATACCTGCTTCTATTTCGTCACCCTCAACGCGTTGGGTAACGAGCAACTTCACGCGGCTCTTGTCGTAGTCGCCCAGCATCGCCATGAAGTCTTCCGGCTGGTTGTTCTCACATCCCAGCGAAAGAACAAGCACGCCACCTGTATTCGGATGGAGTACGATGTCGCGAAGAACCTTTCGTGTGTTCTCGTGGTCCTCGCTCAACTGTGAGCAACCGAAGTTATGGTGCCACGCATGCAGGGCAATCTCACTGGCGTTCGGATGATGAGCCGTCTCCTCTTTCATCTTCTCGATAAGTCGTTCGGCAATGCCGTTTACGCAGCCTACAGTCGGCACAACCCACACTTCGTTTCTGATGCCCACCTCGCCATTCTTGCGAACATAGCCTTTGAAAGTTTTACTTTCATGAGGAATTGTAAGTTCTTCATTCACAGGGTGATACTCATACGTAAGCGTACCCTTTAGATTGGTCTTCAGGTTGTTCTCATTGACCCATTCGCCCTTCTTCAGGTCCTTGATGGCGTGGCCGATGGGATAACCATATTTGATAATATCGGTTCCTGAGGGAGCCTCTTTTATCATCACTTTATGTCCGGCAGGGGTATCTTGAAGGAGTTCGATTTCGCCTCCATCCACTACGATTTTCTCGCCTTTCTGCATCGGTTGCAGGCAGACCACTACCGAGTCGGCAGGATTTATTTTGATAAATTTATCCATAACTGTTGTGTGTCTATAATTGGGTTCTACGATAAAAGTCAATGTTTTCTTTCATGAGGAGTTCAATCGGCATGTAGTTCACCAACGAAACCTCCTTCTTCAGCACTACCGCCTGAAACAGCGTGTCGATGCAGGAATAGCCCTGCTGATAGGCGTGCTGGGCAATTAGGAACGAGATGCTGCCTTCGCGCAGACAATTAGCATTCTTCTGTACCATATCGTAGCCCATGATCTGTATGTCGCGACGATTGGTTCTCAGTAGGAATTCGCCCACGATGTGAGCCTTGGAGTTCAGTGTGATGCAATGATGAAGGTGGGGATGCTCCCGGAAGAATTTCTCGAGTAAGACGGAGTATTGTTTGCGCGTTCCTCCCACGGGAAGTTCCAAGTCGAGAATCTTGATGTTAGGGAAGTGGTCAGTCATGTAATGACGGAATCCCACTTCGCGGTTAGCCTGTTGCTTGCTCGTCACGCGGCCGTCATTGGTTTGCTTCATGAGCATGATTTCCTCTTCGTCCGACGCAATCATCATCAGCGCCTTGGCAGCGAAATAACCGCTTGCAAACGAGTCCTGACCGAAGAATGACAGTGGACGCAGGTCGGGCATGTAGGAGTCGAGTAAGATAAACGGGATGTCGAGTTCGTGCAACTGGTCGGTCAACTGCCTTGTGAGCACCAGGTCTGCAGGTACGATCACCACGCCGTCGGGCTTTTGGTCAATAATCTGCTTGCATTGCTCCTGAAACGACTTATCCTCGAATCGCTGATAGTAGAGTGTTTCCACTTCCACGTGGAAGTCGCGGCGCGCTTCCATAGCCTTTGCGGCACCTTCTTCAATTTCGTCCCAGTAGGCTTCCGACTCATGTTTGGGTAGCAGCATGAGGAAACTGTAGGTACGATTGTAGGCTAATGCTGAAGCATAAGCGTTAGGTTTGTAGTCCATTTCCTGAAGGACTTTCTCAACTTTTTCGCGTGCTGGCTTCGAAACGTTCGGTCGGTTGTGCAGCACGCGGTCGACAGTTCCAACCGATACACCTGCACGCTCAGCAATGTCCTTGATTCTTATTTTCTGCGTCATTGAAGATTATATATTCCTGATTTGTCTGCAAAAATACAAAAAATATTCCTTGTAGCCATCAAAAAAACAGATTTATTTTCATGAGTGTGTGATAACTAAAGTTATATTTCGCCCGAAAATTTGGAGGGATAAGATATTTTTCCTATCTTTGCAATCTAAAAATTTATGTATTCTTTACATCATGGAAATCATTTATAATTAGAATTAAGAATATGGCAAAAATTGTTACTTTAGGCGAGATTATGCTTCGCCTGTCGCCGCAAGGCAACGATCGTTTCATCCAGAGTGAATCATTCCGCATCATCCCTGGTGGTGGTGAGGCAAACGTGGCAATCAGCGTGGCTAATTATGGTCATGAGGCTTATTTCGTCTCGAAACTTCCGAAGCACGAGATTGGTCAGATTGCCCTGAACGCTTTGCGTCGTTATGGTGTCAACACCGACTTTATCGCTCGTGGTGGCGACCGTGTAGGTCTTTATTATGCAGAGACAGGTGCCTCAATGCGCCCCTCAAAGGTTATCTACGACCGTGCTCATTCTGCAATTGCTGAGGCTGAGCCCAGCGATTTCGACTTCGATGAGATTATGGAAGGTGCACAGTGGTTCCACTGGAGCGGCATTACTCCTGCCATTAGCGACAAGGCCGCTGAACTCACTCGTCTGGCTTGTGAGGCTGCCAAGCGTCATGGTGTTACAGTTTCTGTCGACCTGAATTTCCGCAAGAAACTCTGGACCAGCGAGAAGGCTATCTCCGTGATGCGCCCGTTGATGAAGTATGTGGATGTCTGCATTGGCAATGAGGAAGACGCAGAACTCTGCCTCGGTTTCAAGCCCGATGCTGATGTTGAAGGCGGTCAGACCGATGCCAGCGGCTACGAGGGAATCTTCCGTCAGATGCGCGAGGAGTTTGGCTTCAAGTATGTGGTTAGCACACTTCGCGAGTCGTTCTCGGCAAGTTACAACGGCTGGAAGGCTCTCATCTTCGATGGCAAGGAATTCTATCAGTCGAAGCGTTATGAGATTAATCCAATCATCGACCGCGTAGGTGGTGGTGACTCGTTCTCGGGTGGTCTTATTCATGGCTTGCTCACCAAGGCTACTCAGGGTGAGGCTCTGGAGTTTGCGGTTGCAGCATCAGCCCTGAAGCATACTATTCCCGGCGACTTCAATCTCGTTTCGGCTACTGAGGTAGAGAGCCTCGCTGGCGGTAATGCAAATGGTCGCGTTCTGCGCTAATCGTCAGCAATTTTTTAAATCAATCAATAACGTATTTCGTTCATTATTTCAAACTTAAAGAAAACGACGACTCATGAAACAGTACGAATATAAAATCATTACACCGCTGATCAACCGAGAGGAGAAACTCAATCAGTTGGGCTTCGAAGGTTGGGAACTGGTGACTGTTGACAGTGGCACAATGTATTTTAAGCGCGAAACAAAAATGTAATCGACAAAAAGAATAACTATGGCAAAATTTGATAAAATCGCCGTGATGAAGAAAATCGGCGAAACGGGCATGGTGCCTGTGTTCTATCATAAGGATCTTGAAACCTGCAAGAAGGTCGTGAAGGCTTGCTACGAAGGTGGCGTGCGCGCTTTTGAGTTCACTAATCGTGGTGACTTCGCTCAGGAGGTATTTGGCGAACTCGTGAAGTGGGCCGACAAAGAATGTCCCGAACTGGCACTTGGCATCGGTTCAGTTGTTGATGCTCCCACAGCAGGACTCTATCTGCAGTTGGGTGCCAACTTCGTAGTAGGACCGCTGTTCAATCCCGACATTGCTCCCGTCTGCAATCGTCGCCTCGTTCCCTACTGCCCAGGCTGTATGACGGTCAGCGAGATTGGAAAGGCTCAGGAACTGGGTTGCGACCTCACAAAGGTCTTCCCTGGCGATGTGGTTGGTCCTAATATGGTGAAGGGTCTGAAGGCTCCGATGCCTTGGTCGAAGATCATGGTCACGGGTGGCGTTTCGCCCGATGAGGAGAACCTCACCAAATGGTTTAAGGCTGGTGTCTACTGCGTGGGTATGGGTTCTAAACTCTTCCCGAAGGATAAGGTGCAGGCAGGCGACTGGCAGTATGTTACCGATAAATGCCGCGAAGCATTAGGCTATATTGAGAAGGCTCGCGCTTAAATATCGCTTTTCAGCATGCTCAGTATGGCTCGCCATTCTGAGCATGTTGTTTTTTTCAGCTTGTGAGAAAGGGCAGCGCGCCCAAGTCGACGAGTTGAACGAGCGTTCGTATGCCTATCATTATCGTTCGCTCGACTCCACCCGTGTCTTTGCCGAACAGGCGCTCCAACTTTCGGCGGGCTATCCTGAAGGACGTGCAGAGGCACTAAACAATCTTGCGTTCGTCTGCATTGCCCAGATGGACTACACCCGTGCCTACATTCTGCTCGACAGCATCAAGACTGACAATCTCGTTGAGTTGCTCGTGGCAGATGTGCAATACATGCGTCTTTGTCAGCGTGAGTCGAAGAACAAACTCTTCTACGACTATAGCGGCCGGGCACAGCGGCGTCTGCATCGCATCAGTGAGGAACTCAATCGCCTCACCGACCATCAGCGCCAGCGACTAATCTATGCCGAAAGCGAGTTCTATATCGTTCAGTCCACCTATTTCTATTATGTCGGTCTGCGTGAGCAGTCGGTCGATGCTCTTGCCCATATCGATCCTAATGGCCAGATTGAGCGTGACACCGCCCAGTTGCTCAACTATCTCTATAACGTTGGAGCAGGCGGCATTCTTTCAGAGCCCTCGCCCGACGCTGTCAACGACGGCGAGATGGACCATTTGCTTCGATGCTATCAACTCGCTCTCGACCACAACTATCCTTTCTTCACTGCTCAGGCCCTTCAGGGACTCAGCGAACACCTCGAGGACACTGCCTTCTGCAATAGGTATGTGCGCGAGAATCTACCCGCCATAGCATTGCTCAACAAAGATGAGATGGCGGACACTTTGCTCGCAGGTAATCTTGCCCAGCGCGCCCTTGGCATCTTCGAGGATTATGGCGATGTCTATCAGACTGCAGGTGCCTATCGAACGCTCGCCGAGTGCTATTGGGGCATTCGCGACTATCAGTCGGCTGAAATCTGCCTGCTGAATGCTCTTCAGCGAGATACCATCATCAATCGTGCTCCCGACCTTGTGGCGAGTATCCGCGAGCAACTCAGTCTGGTCTATTCGGCCATCGACGATAAGGAGCGAAGCGATGTCAATCGCAACATCTATCTCGACATGCAGGAACAGACGCGTCAGGACCGTCAACTCGAGGCTCGAAGTGAACAGTTGCAGTCATCCTCGCAACTCCTCAATGCGATGATTGTGGCAGTTGTCTTGATGATTCTTGTTGTCCTTGCGCTGCTCTATTTCTTCCATCGCAAGCGTAAGCGAGAAGATAGTCAGTTCTCTATCCATACCTTGTTGCAACCACTTGAAGAGTGGAAGCAGGCAACTACCAGTCATACCCAGCAACTTGCCGAACACGATGAGGAGTTGCGTGAGCAGATTGTTCTGGTCGGTCAGCAGGTGCAGCGCAACAAACGTCGTAATCTCGAACAGCGTGCAAAGGTCTCGCTCGTCAACAATATCATGCCTTTCATCGACCGCATCGTCAATGAAGTTCATCGTCTTTTGCAGCATCAGGAAAGTGAGGAGGTCCGGGCCGAGCGCTTCGCCTATGTAGGCGAACTCACCGACAAGATTGGCGACTACAACCGCGTGCTCACCCGATGGATTGAAATGCGGCAGGGTGAGGTGAGCCTGCGTGTTGAAAGTTTCCCACTGCAGGAACTTTTCGATATGGTCAAGCGAGGTCGAATGAGTTTCACGCTTAAGGGTGTCGATCTTCAGGTTGAGGATTCCGAGGCGGTTGTCAAAGCCGACAAGACGCTGACACTCTTCATGATCAACACGATGGCCGACAATGCCCGTAAATTTACACAGAAGGGGGGAAGCGTCACCATTTCGGCCACAACCATTGATGACTGTGTTGAGATTTCCGTTGCCGACACGGGAGTTGGAATGAGCGAGGACCAACTTGCCAACGTATTCTCCCGTAAGCCTGTTGCCGTTCAGCCGACAGCAAATACTTCTGCTTCATCTATCTCGTCTTCGGCTCCGTCGGCAGAGTCTTCAGAAACTACTTCCCACGGATTCGGCCTCATGAACTGCAAGGGCATCATCGAGAAGTATCGCAAGATGAGCAAGATATTCTCCGTCTGTTCGATTGGTGCAGAGAGCGAGCAGGGTAGGGGAAGCCGTTTCTTCTTCCGTCTGCCGAAGGGAGTTGTGCGCACGCTGTTGCTGCTCTCTATGCTCTTATCGTGGCCTGCAGCCTCGCTTTGGGCAGAGAAGGGTCAGACGCAGACACAACCTCCCTCAACCTCTCTTAACACTTCTCAACCTCAATCAGACTCCGTCTCCCTCGACCGTCAGCAGGCTCTGTTGACTCGGGCCGCAGCCTTTGCCGACAGTGCCTATTTCAGCAATATCAACGGCACCTACTATCGTACACTCCACTTTGCCGACAGTTGCCGTCAGTGCCTCAATGAGTTCTATCTGATGGCTCATCCACAGAGTGACGTCATCATGACCAGTCTGGGCGACGATGCTGATATGCCCGCTGAACTGCAGTGGTTCCGCGACAGCATTCCTACTGACTACGGCGTCATTCAGTCCATCCGAAACGAGACTGCTGTTGCAGCGCTTGCCCTTCATCATTGGGAACTCTATCAATATAATAATAAAGTATACACGAAACTCTTCCGTGAACTCTCTGCGGATAAGACGCTGCCCAGTTATTGCCAGATGATGCAGAAGTCGGAGACGAATAAGAATGTCGCTATTGTGCTTCTCACGCTTCTGCTGCTCAGTATCTTCCCCGCCTACTATCTGCTTTACTATCAGCATCGTCTCGCCTATCATTATCAGGTGGAGCGAGTCAATGGTATAAACCGCATCCTGCTCAGTCAGTCGTCGGCAGAAGAGAAACTGCAGAAGATAAATCAACTTTGGGATCAGAATTCGAAGGATGCCGACCAAGAGCATCGCGAACTCGACGTCGTGGTGAGCCAGATTTGTGAGGCACTTCAGCAGAGTATTGATCGGGAACGTAGTCAGCACACATCCATTGAACTTTCTGAGGACGAACTGCGTCGCGTGAATTACGAGAATGCCCGACTGCACATCAGTAACAACGTGCTCGACAACTGTCTCTCTACGCTCAAGCACGAGACGATGTATTATCCTTCGCGCATTCGTCAACTCATCGACGAGGAGCAGCACGACCTCAACGCAATCTCTGAGGTGGTGTCCTACTATAAGGACCTCTACACTATGCTCAGCCTTCAGGCACAGCGACAGATTGAGGCGCCTGTACGCATCGACAACGACATGCTCGCCATTCTCTTCGAAATCCTCAGCAAGCATGGTGGCGAACAGCCGAAAGCAGTCGACAAGGAGTCTGCTTCGCGCTATCTGCAGGTCGACGTCCCCATGCCTTCACTGCAACTTTCGGCAGTAGAGTGCCAACTGCTGTTCACACCCCTCACTACGAATATCGACTTCCTGCTCTGTCGTCAGATCGTTCGCGAACTCGGCGAGGCAACCAATGCCCATGGATGCGGTATTGAAGCGCTTCCAGCCGCTTCTGTCAGCGATGCGGGTCAGTCGGCAGGCACATTGATTAGAATCACATTAACAAGACAAATATGGAACCATTTAAAGTTATTATCGTAGAAGACGTAGCCCTTGAACTGAAAGGAACAGAGGGTATTTTCCGCAACGACATACCCGAAGCCCAGATTATCGGTACGGCAGAGAATGAGCAAGCCTATTGGCGCCTTCTGAAGCAGGAGTTGCCCGACTTGGTGTTGCTCGACCTCGGTTTGGGAGGCTCCACTACGGTCGGTGTTGAGATCTGCCGCCATACCAAGGAGGCCTATCCCAATGTCAAGGTACTGATTTTCACAGGTGAGATTCTCAATGAGAAACTCTGGGTTGATGTTCTCGACGCGGGTTGCGACGGCATCATTCTGAAGAGTGGTGAGTTGCTCACGCGTGGTGATGTGTCGAGCGTCATGGACGGAAAGCGAATGGTGTTCAATGAACCCATCCTCGCCCGTATCGTCGACCGTTTCAAGCGGAGCGTCGGAGCGCAACTCATGCAGCAGGAGGCCATTGTCGACTATGAGATTGACGAGTACGACGAGCGTTTCCTCCGTCATCTCGCGCTTGGCTACACCAAGGAGCAGATTACCAATTTGCGCGGAATGCCTTTCGGCGTGAAGAGTCTCGAAAAGCGTCAGAACGAACTCGTTCAGAAACTCTTCCCCGACGCTAATGGTCGCGTGGGCATCAATGCCACACGACTTGTCGTGCGCGCCCTTGAACTTCGCATCATCGACCTCGACAACCTCACTCCCGACGAGGAGTAGTCTTCGACTCGACTTATCAGAAATCAGCGTCGACGTAGCATTCTTGCTTTCCATAGCGACGAGGAATTTCGTTTCCTCCATCGGTCATAGATCATCAAAACCGACGTTTGGTTCTCTTAGTCTCTCAGAAAGATTTTCAACTCAAGAAGTATTGCAGATGAACACCAATAAGATAAAGCGCTGGAGCGCTATTGTGGCGCAAGGATTGATTCTCCTTCAGGTGGCAATTATCCTGCTGTCCTGGATTATCACTGCTGCCAAGCCTGAACTCCAGATGCGCTCGCTTTTGAGCAGTGAGGGGCTGCGTTGGCTGTTTGGTTCTGTCACTGACAACCTCACCACGCCCATGCTTACCTTCTTGCTCTTGCTGAGTATGGCGTATGGTGCTGTCGTGGAGAGTGGATTGCTTCAGGCATTGCGTCCAACAACCTTCCGCCAGCGCTTTGCCTTGCGGGTGGTCACTGCCGAAGTGCTTCTCTTCCTGTTGGTGCTCTTCCTGCTCACGGCCGTTCCCCATGCCGTTCTGCTGAGTGCAACGGGCGTGCTCATCCCCAGTAGTTTCACCGACGGAATCCTTCCCATATTAGCGCTTTTTGTGATGCTCGTTGCCGCCACTTATGGTATGGTCAGCGCCAAGTTGCCAACTGTCGTGGCCGTCATCGAATCCCTCACCGTAGGTATAGCCCGTTGGCGCTGGGTCTTCCTCTTCTATTTCCTTTTCGCCGAACTCTACGCCTCTATTCTCTATGTCTTTGCGCATTAGAGCAACTTGAGTTGTAGTTCAGGTTCCAAGTTTCTTGTTTCAACAATTCGACTAAATTAGAAATCACATAATTATCATGAAGAGTTTTAAGTCAGCAGCGTGGATTCTTCCACAACCCGTTTTGATTATTGGTACTTACGATAAAGACGGCAAGCCCAATGCAATGAATGCAGCATGGGGTGGGCAGTGGGATATGAACGAGATTCTCATTTCACTCGGTTCTCATCAGACGACTGACAATCTTGTCAACAATCCTGAATTCACGGTTGCTTTCGCTACTGCCGAAACGATGGTAGTAGCCGACTATGTGGGAATTGTAAGCGGCCGGAACACATCTGACAAGATGGAGAAGGCAGGTCTGTCGGTGGAAAAGGCTCCCAACGTGAATGCCCCTGTGTTCAAGGAGTTTCCTATGACACTTGAATGTCGGGTGAAACAGAAGATTGACGAGAGCGAAACAGGTTATTATCTCGTAGCCGAAATCGTCAATATCCTTTGTGACGAAAAGTATCTCGCAGAAGATGGCAAGCCTAATGTAGAAATGATGGAACTGATCACTTATGATCCCGTTCACCATACTTATATCCAATTGGGCAAGACCGTAGGTAAGGCGTTTTCAGTAGGCAGCAAACTGAAATAAGAAGCAAACAAAGGAAAAAGTAACTCCAATACTATTTTTTATACAAAGCATACCTTTCTACATTAGAAAGCAATGCTTTATACCCCTATAAAGGCCATCTCTTTACCTATATAGAGCATACCTTTGTATAGTCAAAAGGATACCTCTGTAAGGTCAAAAGGTATGCTTTATAAGGTCAAAAGGTATGCTCTGTAAAGTCGAAAGGATATCTTTATAAAGTCGAAAGCATTGCTCTTTTGCTTTCTTATTTGTAGCAAATACATAAATGAAGTCAGAAAGTCAGAAAGTAACTTGTAGACAGGAAGCGAAATGAGGTTGTAAGAATGCGGAGTAAAACCTGATGCTTTGGGCAAGCGAGAAACATAAATGAAGTAGGAAAGTCAGAAAGTAACTTGTAGACAGGAAGCGAAATGAGGTTGCAAGGATGTGGAGTAAATCAGGTGCTTTGGGCATACGAATACATAAATGAAGTAGGAAAGTCAGAAAGTAACTTGTAGACAGGAAGCGAAATGAGGTTGCAAGAATGTGGAGTAAAACCTTATGCTTTGGGCAAGCGAAAAACATAAATGAAGTAGGAAAGTCAGAAAGTAACTTGTGGACAGGAAGCGAAATGAAGGTGCGAATTCAACTCAAAGTGTACAGGATTTAAAGATTATTATATAGAGTTTATTATTAATAGTATTAAATAGATTATATTATTTAATTATTCGATATATAATAATAAAATATGATTTATAATATTGTTTATTAAATAACGTGAGTTCGACGAAAATAATATCAGAAATAATTGTCTGATTATTAGGAAATTAGCGATATTTTTAGTAACTTTGTAGTACCACCCATAAAGTCAAACTAAAAGATATCGCTAATGTT
>JAILFH010000114.1 GCA_024697645.1 Prevotella sp. | reverse complement strand
GGATAAAGCATATAATACTTTCCGAGACAGTGTTGATCACAACAAAGACCTGAAAGGACAAAAGCAGACGGCAGAAAACAACAGAAATGCTGCAGAACAGAAAGCCAATGCAGCCCAGCAAGCTTTGGATGCCCAAGATACTCTTGCTCAGCATGATGATGCCGTCAGCTATCATAATGAAACAAAAGAAACCACTCGTGAGAAACGTGAGGAGAAAGTCGCTTATGAGCAGGAGGCAAAGAAGAATCAAGAAGAATCAGATGCCTGGTATAAGCTAGGTGCTGAAGCACAGCGTCAAGGTAATCAAGATCTTGCTAACAGCTTCTATAGGAATGATGGAGAATATCATGATAAGGCCGTAGAGGCAAGTAAGAAGGCACGTGAGAAAGAAGAGGAATACAATGCAGCCAAGGCGGAAATGCATGAAGCCTACAACCAAGCTTATAGCGATGATGCTCTCTTCGATGCCTATACAGCTGAGATGCAATATGATAAGTCTACTGAATACTTGAAGAACAGTCCATCAGATAATGCCGGGGGCTCTACGGGCACAAATGAGTCTTCAACGAAATCAGGAAAATCAAAAGGATCCAAAAACAAGTAGTGTATCCAATTCCAATAAGTCTGGTATTTTTGAATTAGTCATTTCATTAGTGTTTCACAATGGGAGGAGACGGAGCACAAGCCAGTCAGAGGCCATCATCAGAGCAAGAGAAGAAGAAAAAGGATAAGACCAAGGATATCTATCTCAGTATCCTCTTTTCTATCATGTCCTATGATATGATGACAACCTATAAGCATAGTACGTTTACGATTGATGGAAAACAGTACGAGTCTGTCTGGATGGTCAAACCTCATAAATCCGTTTGGAAGAAAGGGTCTTTCAATAAAAATAAGATAGACAAGGCGATATTCATTGATTGTAGCGAGTTAATAGTTAATTTAGACTCTGGTGAGGTGGATGATGATGAGGGCTTAATGGAACTGATGGACGATGCCATGGTTCAAATTCATAGGCACTTATTACCTTATAGAGATAAGTACGACAAAGTAAATGTCCATTTCATTCTCGGTGCAGACACAGAGTGTGAGGATCTGGTATATGCCATGAACTATGTTTGTGACAAAAGTATGTTTGGAAAGATCAAGGATCAGTCTTTCAACTCTTTTGTCAATAATAAATATGCTTCATATTTTAATCAATATACTGATGAGGGATGGAGTGTTAAGGTAGACTATTGTAGTGCATACGAGATAAAGATAGTTCATGGGCCAATGATGCCAAGTAAAGGAAAAACTTCGTCTAAGGGGGAAAAAACAACAAATCTTGAGTTGTTAGACTTTGATGGGGATACTAAGAAGCAGTCAAATGATAATAAGTCATTCGATAATAAAAGTACTAGGCCCAAGCTTGAATTGCTGTAAGCAACTAGTTTTTGATGAGAGTCTTTAGTATGGTAGATTTTTATTAGTGAAATAATATGGGATGGAATGAATTTTGGGGTTGGGCATTGTCTGATGACGATGAGAGTTACTGGGAACACTTAGAAAGAGACTATGGTAAGGATGCACCTGTCATTCATGCGATAATGGATACAGCTGTGGACACTGTTGTTAACTTTGGTGGAATCTCCTATGCCCTGAATGATGGAGAACCAGCTGTAAACAAGGAAACTAGAGATGATGTATGGGAAGAAAGACATGAGATCTTGTCAGTCGCATCTTGTGTTCCTGCAATTGGAACAGTTGCTGGTGCTGTAGATGCTACACTCCATGCGGCAGAGAGTGTAGAGAATAATGTGGAGTTTTTTGTAGAAGGGGCAGTGTCTGAAGATGAACCTATTTATGATGAAAATGGAAATATTATCGGCTATAAAGATAAATGGATGACTGATAAGATGATGGAGAAAAAGAAATTTGCCCAAGAGCATGGTGCTAATGCAACGGTTAATGCTGTTCTGACCATGACAGGTGCAAACTATTTCAAAGGAGGTAAGGCTGCCGTACAAGCCTCCAAGAAAGGAGGCAATATTATTGAGAAGATTTTTATTAAAAATTTGGATGAAGCAGAGAAAGCAGTTGCTAATGTCGAAAGAGTTACAATTGAGGGTGCAGAGAACGTAGCTAAAGCTGGAACTAAGGCAAAAAAAATAGATGTCGCTGACAAAGCATACAAGGCTGAAAAAGCCGCTGAAGAAGCCAAGTACGCAAGCAAAGAAGCAGATTATTATAAGAAAGAGGCTGAGACATGGAAGCAGTATGCAAGTCAAACGCCAGAAAACAAAACTTATCAGAAATTAGCAACGGAATATGCGGAAAAAGCAGAAGGCGCTGTAAAAAAGGCAGATGAAGCAAAGAAAGCCAGTCAAGCCGCACAAGAAGCGGCTGTTGCTGCAGAAAAAGCTAATCCTATTACTAACAAAGCTGCCGAAAGAGCACGTCAGGAAGCTCTGCAAAATCTTAATAATGCGAAGGAAGCAGCCGCCATAGCACAGAAGAAAGGTGAACGTGGTATGAAGGCCATAGATTTTTTGCAAAATAGCAATAATATAAGAAGTTTTCTCACCACAGCCTATACATTGGGAAATCTAATACCCGGCGATACTCCTCAGAAGTAGTTTTTTCATGCTCTTAATTCCAAATAAGTTATAGAATATGGAATACTTCTACCAGACATCCGAAAGCATGCTACGCCTCTACCCTATAGTGGTGTTCCATGGAACACTTCATCTAGGGAATGACAAAGAGCCACGGATGATTAACCGTGGCAACTACCTGCGCGGGGAGTGGGGTAATGCTACAGCACCCACTATTATTGACAAACATACCTATCCTTTTCCTGTGAGTTTAAGCATGAAATGGGGATCCATGACAGAGGGGAAAGCATATGAACTGGAGTCTTTACTTCCGAAAGACAAGATAGAAAAGCTATGGCAGCAGAAAGACAAGGATGGAAATACACTTTATGACTATATCGTAGTTGGGTGTGCACCATATGGAGGTGTGGCTGTATGGCTGAATGGCTTCAATAAGTCAGTTCTCATAGATTGGTTGAAAGGGACAGAGGCGGCAGAAGAAGATGTTGATGATTATCTCATGGGACTCAGTTTGAAGGATTATTGCCAACTGAGTGTCAATCAAGATGAGGAAGTGAAAAACAATTTGGAAAAGAATGGTCTTCCGCCGTTTGACTTATACGACAATTGGATGAGACAGTATAATTACCGCTATGTGGGACTTGAGGAGTATTTCGATGGAGAAAAATGGAAACAATATGATGAGGAGGATCTCTATTTTGATGACTTAGATTTCGACTGCATACAAGACCAGCGATTTGATGGCACCCATGACTTACTCCATGATGGGGGATTGATGAAATATCATGAGGCCGGATGTCCGAAGCGCATTGCTGTAGTTTGGTATGAGGGGCGTGATGAGTTCTCGGCCTATTATTGGTTCGATGAAAAGAAAGCCCCATCGTTTTTCTGTCAAATTTTTATGACGAGTGCCAGTGAGAAGGCCGATATAAAATTCCGTATTGACACTCTTGCAAATAAATACGAGATTGTGTTGAAAAGCGATATGCTAATGGAACCTCAGGCATTGCCTGAAGAAATTTATCAGTTGTTGGTTTTCCAAAACGATAATGAACTCTATCGTAGTGAGAACTTCGCTCAGGAGGATGGAGCTTGGGAATGGTAACAAGATGATAGAATCAAATAAATATAAACATAAACAATAACAACTATGACAGACCAAGAATTTTATCAGGACGAGTTCATTGTGATGCTAACGATTGATGGCACCGCATATGATGAGATTGAAGTAAAAGTGACTGACCCGAACAAAACAGTTCGTGAGCAGATTGATAGTATCATCCAAGTTTTCGAACTGCCGAAGATGGATAATGGTGGCAATCCAATCCAATATCTTTTAGGTAAGTTAATGGATGGAGATGAAGAACCTGCTGTATTAGAGTTTGAGGATGAGGATGGGCGTGAGATGGCATTGGTAGACTACGATATCCAACCGTTGGACCATCTGCATTTGATTTCAGTACCTATAGCAGGATAGAGATTATTTCATTTTTACATTTTTTTACCTGAATCCCAGAAAAATATGAATCCAGCAATAACTAAAATTGACGAAAAAACGTTGAAAGGACGTGATGCACGTCTTTTTAGAGAATGGAAGGACTTGGATGCCCTTTGTGAGAAGCGAAAGAGAGAAAGCGCCAACCCATTTAAGCCTTCTTTGTCATATATTATCCGTAGAAAGACTCCAACTGGCCTTCCTACTGAGTATGAGATTTTATATCGTTGCAAGAGTATAATCGGTGTTGAAGGCGAAGAAAAGCCACGTAAACCAGTCTTTGGTGATCTGCACAAAATGAGTGTGGTACTTCCCAACAATTATCCGTCTGCAGATGGCAATCCTATCTTTACTTTTATTTCAGACATTTGGCACCCCAATATCCGTTATTCGGGTAGTTTTAAGGGACATGTGTGTCTGACAATCAAAGAGATGGGTGTCCTTGCCTCTATCAAAGATTTGGTATTGCGTGTAGAACGCTATCTGAAGTATCAGATGTATCACGCACAGAACACCTATCCTTATCCTGAGGATCAGGGTGTGGCAGAGTGGGTCCGTGAGGAAGGTGAACCCAATGGTTGGGTAAAATTTGCACAGGACAAACCAGAACCTCCAGCGCCGAAACCTGTAGGCTCAAGTGACGAGCCAAGTGCACCAAAGAAACGTTCATTGACAATCTAATGAAGATGATAGGAGAAATAACTATGAGAAAGATATTGATTAGTTTATTGCTTAGTCTAATGGCACTAGGTGTCATGGCTGACGAACAGAAAAAAGTTACTTTGAGTAATGACCATAATAAGGAGACCATCACTCTGTCTTATTGTAATATTTTTGTCAATCTTAATGAGGTTGACGACGGTGTTGGTGAGGTGAGTATTGAGCTTGAGAATTTGAGTGAATCGAAGGTTCTTATCCTATTCAATCGTTCATATATGGAGAAGCAGGCAAAAAAACTGACTCCGAAAATGAAATTTGATAAGACTTTTGGAGGAACCAAGGGAAAACGTGTTATTGACCCATGTAGCGAACAACTGAATAATGTGATGCAGTTGCGTCCTTCGGATAAACAGTTTTTACCTACTGTTCGAGTGGAGAATGAAACTACCAAAAAGGTAATAATGCCCATTTACATTGCCAAATATAAGGGTAAAAAGAAACTGATACTTTTAGAGAAGCAGGTGATAGAACTCGATATTGAGGCTGAATTGAAACCTAGTGCCGAATATATTGAAATGAACACTGAGTGTGAACAACTCATCAATGAAATTACAAATACGGGTATCTGTCCGAACAAGAGTCACCGCACATCTCCTGAAAAGCAAAAAGAGGACTATCAGGCACGAATTGATGCTCTGAAAACCAAAATTGATGGTATCATCAGTTCACATGGTTGGAGCAGTAATGATGCAAGTTATCGCCGTTATACGGAACTGAAATCGAAGTTAGATGGGGTAGAGTTTGTTGAACGTGATTGTGGCAGGCATAGAGCTGCTGTTGCTAGAGGACATAAGTGCAGTTACTGTAGTTTGTCACTCCAGCAAATTTACCATAGACTCGATGACCTGTATAAGAAGATCTATAGTAGTAGTAACCGTAAAGCAACCAAAGCTAGCGTGATGTCGCAGGTAAACGCCCTCTATAGATGTTGCACCGATACCAGTTGCAGTAGACATGCTGCACAGTGGAGGAAGGGAGGCAACTATAAGAGTAAGATTATAGAACGTTATAATCGTATCAATAATCTATGATTAACGGAAAGATGAAGTATTGTAATACGTTGCTCTTCTTACTTCTGGTGTGGAGTACAGGCGTTTCTGCAAAGGAAATAAAGGACACGCTTTTTTCTGTACAAGGCGACCGAATTATAGTCAGTTATAACCAAACTATGAGTGGAGATCAACTGGGTATTCGGTTCAGTAATGTACAGAAAAAGTTATGTGAGAAAAACCTGAAGAAGTATAAGAAGCTTGACGAAGTGGCAGTTGTCATATTCGACCGCACGGGCAATTACCGTGATGTGAAGTTCGACGGAATGGCAACTTCAGCATTCATGGTGCCGTCGGATGTGCATTACAATTCTTCTTCTGACGGCTATTTTCTGCTGAAAGATAATCCTTCTTTTCAGTTTAGTGTAGCATCTGATAAGTCAGAACTTTCAATACCTCTTTATTTGGCTCACTATGAGGGGAAACGCCATTATAAAGTTTTTGCACAATGTGGTGTTCTGAAGATTAAGGCTAATGCGACTAGTAAGGCTGCAGGAGGTAGAAACAATGTTAGTGCTGGTACAGGTGACCAGGGGCAACAAGGCGAAGTAGTAATATCAACTGAGGAGTTGGTTGATGAAGGAATTTCGCCTGTCGATGAGGCAACAATTCGCATAAACTCGTTGAGACAGATGTTGGAGAAAGCTACAAAAGTTCCATTTGCTGAAGAGTTGACGCATGAGGCTTCCATGTTGCGAGAATTACGTTTTAAAGTTACCGATGAGGCCGTGGTTAAACAAATTAGTGATGTTCTCACGGCCTATGATGATAAGAAACAACAATTGGAGCAACAGAGTGAAGCAGGACAGCAGGCTGCAGCTGCCCAAGCTGCCCAAGCTGCGCAACAAGCTCAAGAGCGTCAAGATTCAATTCAAGCTGCTCAAGCTAAAGAGGCTAGTAAAGATAAGAAAAATATGATGTGGCTCATTGGCGGTTTGGGTGGATTGTTTGCTTTGTTCATGGGAGGTAAGCAAGTAATGCAAAGCATCAAAAACAATAAAATGCAGAAGATGCAGCAACAAATGCAGCAACAGATGATGAAGAACATCCAGGATATGGCAAACAAAGCAAATCCGATGTCGCAAATGGGTAACCCGCTTGAAGGAATGCAAGGACCGCTAGGACAGGTAGGTAGGCAGATACAGCAGAAAGCCGAATATGAGATGCAACAACAGATAAATAAACAAGTTCAGCAGGCCAATCAAAAACTCAACCAAGCAACCGATCAAATGCGTCAGTCAGTTGCAGGTAAACAATCCCCACAGACTTCGCAACCAACACAAACAGAACAACCCTCAGGAAGAGTTGTTTCAGAAGAGAGCAAGGCTGCGAAAGAGCGCTTACGTAGCATTTTGGCAGGAAGGAAGGGACAGGCAGCAGGTACAGAAACCACTTCGGCTGGTACTGATGCGACACCTAAAATCTCTATTACTCCTGGGCGCAAACCGTCATTGAATGACCAAATTCCTACGAAGTATAAGCGTATGCAGAAAGTGAAGAAGTCTGACGATATACCACCAAAGAAAAAGTAACATTAGGATAATCTGATCTTATGATGAAAAGAATTCATGTTTTATTAGCCCTAGTGGCCATCTTGCTGACGACCAGTCTGCAATTATCGGCACAGAAAAGATACCGGCATTATTATAGATATGTGCCGAAGACTGTCACCGTTGCAGAAGTTGTTAGTAATTTTCGACAATATGTGGAAGACATTCCATATTTTAATGAGTCGACTATACAATCACTTAACGATGAGGTGACAGAACATATAGATCGGCTCCAAAATTGGAAGGATCGTAAAGCTTACATTGAAGACAATAATCTAACTGAATTTGTTTTTGTTCAGAAAGAAGAACTGACAAAGCAGAAAGAAGGTGTTGGAATGGTTATTGACCAGTTTATGGAGCAATACCACGGCAGGTTGATTTCTGATTCAATAGCATGTCGTGACAGTTTGGAAAACATTGTCTATAGCAAACTTGTCAGACTTGAGACGAATTTGAATCTGTTAGAGCGTGAGATGAACACAAAGAAGGAAATCCAGTTTGGTGGTTTGCCATTGGATACCTTACTTGGAATCATTGGTGGTATTGTCGCTTTGCTTTTGATTTGGGCCATAGTTAGAGCTGCCAGAAAGAGAAAACACGCACCAGCCCCAGTTGTAAATCCGTCGAATGTAAGCAGAGGCAGCACGGCTAATGGTACTGGGGAAGCTGGTATTGTGGTGCGTCGAAAAACGGCAACGATTCTTAAGAAGCAAAGTTTGGAGGATGTTATTGACAACCCTCATTACATGAAGATAAATCTGGAGGATTGCTGTTACGAGTCTGCTGTGCGACGCATGTATATTAAAGATACTTGTTTGGTAGATATTTTTAACATGTATCTTCCAGATCTTGAGGATCCTGACAATGCAAGAGAATATGGTTGTATGGTACTAGGCCGTTGGGTATATGATGCAGAGAACAGTGAGTATTATGTCTCTCTGGAGCAGATAGTATTACCTGGTGATGATGCTGTATTTGATGAGTATGAGTTGAATTTCGGAGGTAAAATCAAACTGAAGATACTCGAACTGTTGCGTAAACTGCGTCGTGAAACAAATCTGCAGTATGATTTGACATGTTGGGTTCACTCTCATCCTGGTCTTACCGTGTTCTTTAGCAATGCTGACAGTAATGTGCAGGATCAGCTCAAACATCCGCAGCATCCGAAGTTCCTCACGGCATTGGTAATTGACACATTGACTCCTACAATGGAGACAGGTGTGTTTACTTACCATCGTGACATGACTCTCAATTCAAGGAATGATCTGAAGAAGCTCTATTCTCTGGTTGAGTGGTATGAATGGGCACAAAGGAGTGTTGAACAAGGAGATGAAGTTGTTTCTGAGACCCCAATTGAGTCCAATTCAACTTATTTTAATACTTTGTCTGAGTCGAAAGAACATACAACGGCATGTTTCGGTATCAACCTGAGTCCTGACACAATTGTTGATCTTTGTATGTCGTTGAGTAATAATTCCAACGGACTTGTAGGTTTTATTCATGGACGTGCCAATACGAAGGATCAACTAACAGAGTATGTTGCAGAACGTCTGTCGGATAAGGAAAAGGAAGACAACTTGGAGAATGTAGGATGCTTTGTAATTGCTCCTCATCTCAGTATTCCTTCAGTGCGTAAGGTTGTTGGAGAGAAGATTGGGCAGTTTAAGTTTGTCTTAGTCTACACACCCAATGATGGTATGCTGACCTCTATTCCTGTGATGGCTGACGATTTGTGTAGCTATGAAAGCTACTATGGTTCGCAGAAACTTGAAGACTTGAAATTATGGACTAAAAACAATAGATAGAATATGAAGCGTATAGTATTAGCATTTATTGTCTTAATAGCATTTGCATTGAGTGCTACAGCACAAGATGTTTCAAAAATACAGTTTTGTGACAAAAAGTACGAGTATGGAACTGGTAAGGATAGCGTGACGCTGTTTCTGAAAATTCTTGATAGTAAAGGTAAACCTTGCAATGATATCACTGTAAGTCAGTTGGAGAATCATCTGGTTATCAACGAGGATGGTGTCGCTATTCCATTGGATTGCCGCAAGATTGTCTCTCTAAGTTCTGGACAGCGTATTCCTAGTGATTTCACAATTTCCGTGCTTGTTGACCTTAGCATACCAGAGGCGGGAAAAGGACAGATTTATGAGGCATTCTGTAAACTTGTGGAAAGTGCTCCTGACAGTTGTGTTTTCCTGTCCTTTTTCGGTGAAGAAGTGAGTTCTAGTCAACTAGTAACTAAAAAGAATTTGGCTAGCGTTAAGGATAAGTTTATGGCTCATTCTGACAAGAAATTCTTTTATGGTGCTCTCTATTCAAAATTGGTTGAGTTCAGTAATAAGAAAGCAGAATTTGAAGATGTGGTAAGTACCAAGGGCGGTTATGTAAAGAACGTTAGTATTCATAAACGTGCCATGCAGGCAAAGGACAAAAATCTGTTGTTTGTTTTCACCGAAGGAAATATGAGACCAGAAGATGAGCAGATTTCATTTGTCGAAGTAACAGATTATCAGTCCAATACAGCACATTTGGTTCCAAAAGTTTTTGCTTTTTATTATACTGGAGAGGGAGTTGACGAAAATGTGGAACTTACTCTGCAAGGCGTTTCTGCGCCAAGAGATTCTGTTGGGCAGATTCTTGCAGACCGTCAGGGTGCATATAGACCATCAGCTGATATCAGCAATGTTCTTAGCAATTTCCAGGAGGTAGTGAAGGACGCTATGTATGACTTTGCATTCACTTACAAAGCAACAGACGATAAGATTTACACAGGTCGAGTTGATTATGTAGCAGAGTGGAAAGGCAATGAGGCTGGTACTGGTGAATATTCTATTGGTTCTGTTGAAACACCTTGGCCCGTTCATGAAGAAAGCACAGGTGACTCAATCACTAAATTCCTGGTGGCTCTTTTGGTTGCAATACTAACATTTGCTTTCTTCTTCTTCATAATGAAGGTGCTTATACCGTTTATTAGTTCAAAGAGATTTGCTTCCAAGTATTATAAGCCGTATCAGCCTGAAGAAGGTGTGACACATCGTATTTGTCATTATTGCCGTCAGGACATTCAGCCTGGACAGATAGTTGTGATGAAATGTAAGCACATAATGCATGTGGGTTGTTGGCAACAGAATGGTTATAAATGTGTTGAATATGGTCAGAACTGTAAGGAAGGTATACAGGATCATGTTGATATGAAAGAAATGTTCAGTCCAGCATCACTTCGTGACACTTATCAGACTTTGGCAGGAGTTGTAGCAGGTTTGGTAAGTTGGATAGTTTTCGAACTCACAGGCAGAGGCATGTTTAGTGGACTGGGTAAGGCAATTGCTAATACATTCTACCTTAACGAGGACCAGAAAGTTAGTATGCTGAGTGATTGTGGTGCCAAGGTTTCGGCTCTGTTGACAGTGGGTTTCTTGTTGGGATTCTTCCTTTCGTTGGTATTCCGTTATAATGATGAGTACAGAAAAAAGGATGCCAAAATTTATCTGAAGATTTTTGGCCTCTCCCTATTGTCGGGAGTGATTGGATTATTTGCCATGCTTGTAGGTGGAATTATCTTCTGTCTCTTACTTTCTGCTATTGGCACTACCTATATTCCTTGGTATTGTTCACTTCCTGCATACATATTATTCTCAATATGTATGGCGCTAAGTTTAACAATTAAATCATCAATTCCAACTAAGAGTGCGCTTGTTGGCGGTGGTATTGCTGCTATTATAGGCTTTATAGTCCTTTATTTTGGAGGAGTCATTAGTTCCAGTATGGGATGGATGAATATGTTACTCGACTTCATTATCTATGGTGGTGGTCTTGGTGCTTCACTCGTAACAGTTCGTATGCTTGCTGAACGTTATTTCCTCGTTATCAAGAATGGAATGAAGGCCGGTCAGCGCATTCCTATCCACAAGTGGATGAATGCTACTGGCGGAGGCAATAAGGTGACTATCGGTAAGACTAATGAATGTGAAATCCAGATGAACTGGGAGAAAGCTAACAAGGTGGCAGACAAGCACGTGCAATTATATATTGACAAGACTCGTTCGCTACCATTGATGAATCCTCTTGCAGAAGGTGTTGTGTTTAATGTCCGAACGAATTTGCCAGCAAATAAGCCAGTAATTCTAAATAATGGCGACACCTTTACTATCGGAGAAACAACATTCGAGTATGTAGAATCTTGATAAATCATGGAAAAAGAAAAATATGAATGGGGAGAAGGCGTATTCACGTTACTTTCCTGGTTCAAAAAAGACCGTGTAAAGAACGCCCGAGTACTCGTTGCCGGTTGCGGAGCACTTGGAAATGAGGTGGTGAAGAATTTGGCGCTCTTTGGCGTCGGACATATCTATGTTGTTGATTTTGACAAGATTGAGTTGTCAAATCTTACTCGCTCGGTTCTCTTTCGTGAGGAAGATGCATACAATCATGCTTATAAAGCTGAAATTGTTGCTAAGCGTGCTAGCGAAATAAACCCTCATATTGAAGTGGTTCCAATAGTAGGAAATCTTTTTTCTGATGTGGGCTTTGGTTTATATCGCTCGGTTGATGTTGTGATAGGTTGTCTTGATAGTCGTATTGCCCGTTACCAACTCAATCGCCTTTGTATGCGTGCTGGCAAGAGTTGGATTGATGGAAGTATTGAGAATCTGACAGGAGTCGTAAAAATATATGTTCCTGGTATAAATTGCTATGAGTGTGGCTTGTCTCGTGATGAGTTCAATCATATTATGCTTCGTACAGGTTGTGCAGATGTTGTACGCTCTCAGACAGCTAAAGGTCGTGTGGCCACAACGCCTATCAGTGCTTCTATTGTTGGAGCTTTACAAGTCCAGGAAGCCATGAAAATTATTCACACAGAGAATCCTGAAGAAAAGGATGATAAAGAAGAGGAAACTCCGTTCAAAACACTTCATGGAAGAATGCTCAGATACGAAGGTATGACAAATGTGATGAACATTTACAAGATTTCATCATGGAAGAATACTTGTTCGGCTCATGACCAATGGACAAATATCATTACAGCAGAAGAACTCTCTGCTTCGCAGACAGTAGAGCATGTTTTGGAAGAGTTGAAGAAGATTCTGAATGCTGAGAGTGTGGAAATTAACATGTGCAATAATAAGTTTATTGATATTGTTGCAACTGATTATCCACAAAAGGAGTTCGAAGTGATGATACCAGAATCGAAACTTGATAACTACATTAAAAAGGACAAAGAGTTGCGTCAACTAAGTTATCGAACCCTCATTCATAAACATTTCTATGAGAACATTGATAGTAGTTTCCCGTATCAAAGTATGACTCTTCAGCAAATAGGAATACCTGCATTTGATGTTCTTCAAGTATCAACAGAAAAAGGAGTTTTCTTCGTGGAACTCTCTGCTGATAGGTTTTAAAGTTTTATAAAAGGAATAATGCCATATTCTCTGCCACCAGATATCAATGCGGAATTGCTTCTGAACTACTTTCCAGAAGGTAAATTTCGAGTTTCTCTACATGGATTGCACAAGCGCAATTCGTATCGTGATATTATAGAAGTGGAAGATATGGTCGATAAAGATGCCATTCATGCTACTCTTGGACGTATGAGTTTATACAACTCGTTGCCAGAGTACATGTTTCATCCCATCGACCGTTTCGATAACTTGCCCGTTAATAATGAGAGTGAGGTTTTTCATAATGAGGTTGATAAGCAGGAACAGGAGAAAGATGATGCTTATAAGTTCTTTTCTCCGATTGATGTTTTGCTATTTCATCTTCGGGCTAATGTTAGGGAACAATTAGAACAATACACACGAGGGGATGTTATAATGCAGCAGATTCTTGGTGATAGGCTTACTGTAGAGCAACGCTCGAATAGGTTTATCCGCCAATTAGTGCCATATCTGCCTCAATGCAAGTATATTCGTGGCAATCGCTCGCTACTCACCTTCTTACTCCGTAAGGTATTACTAGATGAAGGACTCCATGTGGACGTTAAGGAGGATTTGAATAAATTCACAGATGATCATCCTCGTTACAGTAATCAAGTGGACACCGTCTTAGGAGACTGTTATGTAGATAATAGTTATTTGGAGAATGTTACATTCTATAGTATAGATTATTGGTCTGATGAGGAATGTAATGAGAAGTTTCTGAAGTTTGTTGACGATATGGATGAATTGAGATTGTTCCTTCGTGACTATTTCCTTTTTGTAGAAGACGATCTGGTTTTTCGAATTACTCAGGACTATCCCCCTTTACGTTTGAATGATGAGAAGATCTATAATTATCTGAATTTTAATACTAATATATAAAACATAATTTATGCCAAAGAGAATCAATTGGAAGAAAGGCATGCGACTCACCGACGAGGTGATGCTTGCCGCTGACCAATATGTAGCGGAATCTATTGGTCAGGCTATCGCCGTAGCAGCCGGTGGCCGTTTTGGCCTTTTTACGCCTACCCGCCCGTTTCAGTTGTCATTGAGTATATCCAGAGGATTTGTAGAGGTTGAGACATTGTCATGTTTGGCTGTTACAAGTTCTGGCGATATCATTGACGTCCAATTTGATACGAAATATTCCAATTCGTTTGATACGCGTGTTCAGATTCCTGATGATGATGATATTAAAGAGTACTTCCTTATTATCACCGCAAACCCAGAGGATTGGAAAGAGAGTACAGAAAAGTGCTTAGAGTCTAACTATTCTTTTGCTTTGTTGGGACCCAATAAGGCTATTGACGGTCATTCTGTTCCAATTGGCCGTATAGTTTATGAAGATGGTTGGCGTGAGGACAATGTGAACTTTGTACCACCATGTTTATGCATATCGGCTCATAGTAAGTATATGGAACTCTTTAGTCAGTTCTTTTTAGTCATGCGTAATATTGATGAGAAGACGAGCAAAATGCTAGAAACTGGGGCACATGATGCTATCAGCATTTATTGGCCCGTAGTTCAGCAGATGATGATTACGGCCAACACCGAACAGGATATTATGACGCCACAGCAACTGCTCTCGTGTGTGCAACGTGTAATAGCCGCATTCACGTGTGCTTGTGATCTTGATAAAGTCCTCTCTCTGGAAGAGGCAGATGTTTTCCAGAATTATGCAAGAACTCCATTTAACTATCGAAATGCATATATTCGTATAAAGCAAGGCCTGGGAATGTGTTATGCCATTAATGAGAAAATAGATAAGTTCAGTTTGCTTAAACAAGAAGAACCTGTTCCCGAACCTCAGCCCATGCCCGAACCTAAGCCCGAACCCAAGCCAGATCCTCGACGTTTCTGGGAGGGTAAACAAATATGAGATTCGTTAACACCCCATTACAATTCATTGATTCGGGCACAAAAATCAGACGCGATATTGAAAATCGCATTCAGATGCTCGATAATCTGGTTGAACTCATTGTCTTCACTCCGCGTGGTGACTTTGAGGCTGACCCAGACTTTGGCTTTGAGTATTGGAATCATGAATTTTCAAATGTTCATTACCGTGAGTTCAACGCCAGTCAGGGTACGAAGAAATCAGGTAGTCTGTATAATGAGGTCACCAAGAAGGAGTGCGAGGATAGCATTAAGCAAAGTCTGGCTGCCTACGAGCCAATGTTGAAGAATGTGGTGGTGAATATTGAACTCGATGCAGCGTCTCAGAGGCAACGCCGCCATAGGCGAGTGGCATCAAAATATGTAGTGAATGTAATTGTTGAAGGCGGAATCGACGATGGCTTAGGTGTCCTTCGTCCTTATCGCAAAGTTGTGGTTTTCCTAGTGGAACCCACGGTAAAACGACAAATATAATCAAACATGGATGTAGATTTAGAGAAAAGAATCAATGAGGCCATAGAGACCATGCAGCAAATTTTGCCAGAAGCTGTTGATATTTATCAGTTAGACCCGATGGCAAAAATAATGTTGGTGGCTTTGGTTAGTGAAACTTCTAAGATACAGGATTATGTAGATGGAACGCTTTCACGCATTGTAGAGCGTTTCTGTACAGATTTTATCCCTCGCAAGAATGTAAATGCTATGCCAGCCGTTTGTCTGATTAAGCCATCGCTAAAATCAGATAACGACAATCTGTATTTTGTGGAATCAGGTGCATCATTCACTTATAAATCGCAAGGAAGGGATGAACAACTGAATTATATTCCAATATTCAACACGACTTTGCTGCCTCATAGCGGTATGTTTTTGCTAAACCACCAACTGATGCGATATCCTGGTGGAACAAAGAAAGTGAATCTGGATAGGCAAAATCGTTTATGGGTTGGAATCTTGTCGCCTTTAGAGGTGAACTGTCTGAAAGGTCTTTCTATAATGCTTCGTGGTACTAATGGTATCGTGCCAGAACATATATATGTTGGCGCAGACTGTACTGAAATAGATTTTGCGCCAATGTCTGAATTGGAGAAGATTGAAATGGCAGATCCCTTTGATTCACAGCAGGTGTCAGGCAATTTCTTCTCATTTGTTGAGAACTGGAAAGAATGTTTTCTCAGTATGTCTGATGCGGCAATGCTTTATCTAACTGATACAACGAAAGATAGGGATATGTATAAGCCCCGCGCTTATCCTCGTGTTTTTCAGCAATGGTTGGAGAATGAAACTCTCGATCTTTTTAAGCAAAATACTATCTGGCTTCGTTTAGATTTTCCAGAAGGATATGTGGTTCCTGACGATTGTTCTGTGACACTGGGTGTTTTGCCTGTGACTAATATTGATGTGAATAGTGTCATGCTGACTCCGGCTCAGCCTATTGCCAAATTGCAAGGAGACGACAATTCTTTCTTCTTGGATATTTTGGAAACCTCAACAGCGTCAAATCGGCAAGGTTTCTCGATGAACAGAGATGACATTCTTGTTCGTGATTTCGATGCAAATTGCTACAATAATGGTGACCTTTATCGCGACGTGCGAAACCTTTACAACCATTTTATTGATGATTATTATGCTTTCATTGAATATAATGGCATTAAAGATGGTGAGGTGCTGAAGAAATTGAGAGAAACTATCAATAAGTTAGGGAAAAGTGTAGGCTTACAAAATCAACAGTTCATGTTCGACAGTGGTACTTATGTGATGAAGAACATGAATAGTTCCTCAGTTTCTTCAAATACCAGTATTCGCTATATCACTACAAAAGGTTTTTCTGGTAACACTCCAAGAATTGGAGAGCAGATAGAATGCAAGAATCTGCCAGGTGTAAATCAGAAAGCGTCAGTGATTGTATCGGGAATGGGTGGAACTGATAAAGCATCTGCTGATGAGCGCTATGAACTTTTGCGATATTACTCGTTGACAAACGATCGTCTTTATACCCGTATGGACGTTGAAGCCTTCCTGCGTAAGGAGATTATGTCCGAATACGGACGGGAAGAGTTTAACAGAATCTTTATCAATATTAATATAGAGGGTACTGGAGGTGAAAAAGGTCTGCAACGAGGATTATACGTCGATATTTCTTTCAAGGATCGAAACAACTATGAGCATGCTGTACAAATGTCTTTTGATACCTTGATGCAGCAGCGTATTCGCAATAAATCGTGCATCTCTATGCCAATTATTGTTACACTGAAAAACTTAGAGGACTAACATGGATTATAATAGCGATAACCCAATTTATCCGAAGTTGACAACTTACGATTCCAAGAGAGTTCAGGACATTCAGCACAAACTGAATACAATCTGTACTTTCCTGCATTGCACATGGGACGTTGTTTCCGAAGATGGGCAGTTAGATGATAGCACGAAGGACGCTGTCAAGAGTTTTCAACAATGGATGTATCTTAGTCCAACTGGAGAGATAGATAGTTTTACGGAAATGAAGATCGACGATGTGTATCGCTGGAGTCAGCGTGCTTCTCAAAGCAGCATTGATGGTACATATGACTATCAGTTGTTGAAACGCCCTTCTTTGGCTCCAGAAAGTCTAAGCAAACGATTGCTAATGTTGTTTGTAATGGTTATTTGCACAACAACTGCTTTGATGGCTCAGTCGTCATCAGATATCCTTAACTATATCAATAAATATAAAGATATTGCTCTTGATCAGGAAAAGAAATATGGTGTGCCTGCTACTATTACCTTGGCACAAGGAATTCTTGAGTCAGGCGCAGGTAAGAGCGGTCTTACTAGAAATGCCAATAATCATTTTGGTATTAAAGCATTCGGAGGATGGACAGGTCCTATTTATCAGGCATGGGATGATGAACCCAACAAGAGCCGTTTCAGAGTGTATAGTTCGGCAGCGGAGTCATTCCGGGACCACTCTTTGTTTTTGAAAAACAATAGTCGTTATCGCAGCCTCTTCTCAAAGAGCGTTTATGATTATCGTGGCTGGGCCATAGGATTGCAGAAGGCAGGCTATGCTACGGCAACAACTTATGCTACTGCGTTAATAGGATTTATCGATTCCTATCGCCTTTATGACATTAATGG
Source organism: Prevotella sp. (assembly GCA_024697645.1). Lineage (GTDB taxonomy): Bacteria > Bacteroidota > Bacteroidia > Bacteroidales > Bacteroidaceae > Prevotella. The sequence continues at coordinate 79,963 of JAILFH010000114.1, read as the reverse complement.
CGGCGTGAAATTAAAGGCTGGCAAGAAAGTTGTGATTGTACGAAAAGCCACAGCAACTCAGAAAGCATCGTTTGACGCTTCGTGCCAAGCATCAGAAGATGAGCAATCGGAAGAAGAGGAGGTTGTCGTCAATGCAGTAAAACGCTATGTGGTTGATATCAACGATGTACGTTGCACTATTCTTTATCCAGGTATGACTCTTTCGAGCATTTCAATGAAATATGATATTCCCAAGGAGAAACTTCTGGAATATAATGAAGTTGCAAGTGAAAAAGATTTTCATGAGGGCGATATCGTGTTTATAGCCAAGAAGAAAAGCAAATTTACAGGAGCAAGGGATTTTTACTATGTGCGTGAGGGTGACACCTTATATAGTATTTCCCAGAACTTTGGCATTAAGTTCGCAAGTTTGGCAAAAATGAATAACAAAGATATTTTCTCCCAATTGAAAGAGGGTGAAAAAATCCAATTAAAATAGTATAGATAATATGATTGATTTAGCACAGTTGGCTCAAAAGGGTGAACTTTTCGATGGTCGTTATAAACTTTTGCGGGCATTAAGCACGGCAGGAGGAACTGCTGATGTGTGGTTGGCATTAGATGCTAACACGGTAAATGATCGTGAAAGGCTTCTTCAACCAGAACCTTTAACTGATGAAGAGGTTGAAGACTTGCAAGGTCTTCGTGTGGCCATCAAAATTTATCGTCCGAAAAATGCGTTGGATATAGAGGGCGAACAGCAATTCCGGGATGAGTTCAAAATCGTCTTCAACTGTCATCATGCCAACCTCATTCATCCAACCTATTTTTCTATTTATAAGGAAACTCCTTATCTTGTGTTGCCCTATTGCAAACAGGGTTCTGCAGAGATGTTGATTGGAAAATTGACTGACACCAATGAGATGTGGGAGTTTATTGGCGATGTAGCGTCAGGATTGGCTTATTTGCATGCGAGTACGCCGCCCATCATCCACCAAGATATCAAACCGGGAAATGTTCTCATCGACGACAATAGAAACTATGCTATTACTGACTTTGGTATCAGTGCTAATTTCGGAAGGTCACACCATCTCTATTATTATGATGATGAGCACAGTGGAACTTTGGCCTATATGGCACCTGAACGTTTCCTCGAAAACATTGAGCCATTGCCACAAAGTGATGTGTGGGCATTTGGAGCGACTTTGTATGAGATTCTGACGGGAAACGTTCCGTTCGGTGAGAGTGGCGGTCATTCACAAAAGGATGATACACCGATGCCGAAGTTAACAGGTGTACCCGCTGATGTGCAGCGTCTTATTTATGCTTGCTTACATAAGGATCCAGACAAGCGTCCTACGGCTAAGCAAATCATGGAGGCAGCAAAAGCACGCCAATATCCAGTCAAGTCGAAAGGCGTTATCTATGGGGTACTGGCGTTCTTGGCTCTTGCCCTTATAGGTGGTCTGGCTTACATGTTCCTCTCTCAGAAACAGAGTAATATGGAGTTGATGCAATCTCTTCAAGTCCCACCTGAGGAAGTTTACGAAACCGCATTAGCGCGGATGAATAGTGAAAATCCAGACTCCCTAAAACTCGGACTGGAACAAATGGATAGTTTAAGTGGTACCAACTACATTCCAGCCATTTATCAGATGGCATTCACTTATGGTTGGTACTCAGATCCTATTTCCGTAAAACGTAAGGAACTGCTAGGTATTGAGATGTATGATACCTATATCCCAAAGGTTGATTTATATAGCAATAAGGCCGTGGGATATTTTACTCGCATCATGGAACTCAACGATTCTGCATTTGCTAATATCAATGCCAATGCGACTTATCGGTTGGCTTGCTATTATGTTATGCCTAACAGTATTTATAAGCCTAACTACGACAAAGGAAAACGAATCCTGCTTAAAGCGCGAGATTGGGCTACACTTGCTAAAGATGAAGACCTGCTTGAGAAAATCAATCGCGGTCTTGATACATTTGAATAATCAATTTCAATTATTTTTTCAAAATGAAAAGAAATATTCTGTTATTGGTTGCCTTGACTCTATCGGTCATGGCACATTCCCAGGTTGCATCGTGGTTAATTCCTCCTCTCTACGACAACATCTTCAAAGTGATCGGTGCCGACCTTATTGTCACTGATTCAGTAGGTGAGACCTCGGTGTGGACATTTGGAGGTAAACGCGTCTTCCAGACCTCCGAAACTTTGTTTCCGTTTCAGGAGGATGTGGCTCTTGTCACCAGAAGAAGCACCACTGAGATTTTAGGATTTGTTTCTACTCGAGGTGAATATATCACGCTTGATAATTGCTTGGTAGTTCATGAATATCCTTATTTCTCAGAAAGACTTCTTGCGGTTAAAAGCATGGAGGATAATTACTGTTACTACATCGACAAACGAGGCAGAAAGGCTATCAAGAACTGTGTTTCGGCATATCCGTTCTGCAATGGTTTTGCCAAATGCGAGGCTTATCAGGCTTCACAGAAGAAAGGCGTCTGCGACTTGCTTCTCGACCGAAATGGTCAACCTGTTAAGTTTACGTATAATGGACGTCGCATTTCCAATGATGACGTTAATTTCATTTCGTCGGTCAATGATGATAGCCTTGCTATACTCGTAGCGAATAAGAAAGTGTATTTCTTTGATAGCAAGAGACAGGAACTTCGACCTGTTTTTGCATCAGAAGATGAAACTAACCTCAAGCATCAGGCAGAAGTAGAAGGAGAAACTGCCGACTTCTGGAAGCAGATTGACAGGAAAAATAGTGAACTGACCGCTAAGAGTGATGGAAAAGATATTGTGTTCCGTTTTAACGGTCTTTGTCAGCCTGTCGAAATGATAGTCGATGGTTCTTCGAAATCCTATACGCAACGTCAGCGTACAGGATGGATGCCTACGACAACTTTGGAAGTCAGCGAGCATAATGGCAGATATGGAATTTATTCCAACGATAAAGAAGTGCTGCCTCCGCAATTTGGCGATATTCCAAACTGCTTCGACAACAAGGCTTTTGTGATTATCTCTGGTAAATATGGTTTGCTACAGGTGAAGGATAATGAGTTCTTTGAATTCAGCATGAACAAAGGCAACGATATCGCCTTCCGCCATCAGCGCGTTGAAACAACTTTGCGAGTCGATATGCCTTCAACAATTTCTGCCGCTTCGGCAACTGTCGAGATGGATCCGGAATCAGGGTGTGAAATTGACGTAACTTCTGTAGAAGCCAAGACAAATAGTTTTGGAAGTTCTCTCCTTTATGGATGTATGCTGACGATTCCTGAAGGTTTAAGCGATGAGACAACGGAAGTGGAATATGAGGCACGAGTATCCTATGATGGTCTTGTGTCTACACTTATTCCGTTCAAGGCCAATGAATGGTATTATAAGTATTTCAACATCGATGTAGAGGACGTAGAAACTGTGATCAAGAATGGAAATCTATTCTTTACGTTTAACATCTCTGCTGACAAATTGCCCGGTGAAGAAGACTATCCCAGCACCGTAAGTGTGAAGGCTGGTACGCTGCCAGTGAAACTGGAGAAACTTTCTGAAACTAGATATAAGTGTAATGTGACTGGACTCCGTGAGGGTGTCAATCAGGTGATAATCCAGATACAGGAACCTGGTTGCCCGCTTTCAGACTATCCCTTCGAAGTTTCCTATACAAAACCCGCTCCTAAGTCAACGGGTTCGTCTGGCGCGAAGGAGAATGTGGTCATCAAGAACAACTCTAAACCAAGACGGCCTGCTCCGCCTCAGCCTGCAAAGAAAACAAGGAAACCACGACTTGAAATTTGATGTAAATATGAAAATCAAAATAACTGCCCTCACTGACGTTGGAAAGGAACGCACCAACAACGAGGATGATCTAATTTATTGTTCCGACTTGTTGCAACAAGATTGGAGAGAAGATAACTTGCCAGAATATGTTGAATTAGGCGAGTTAGGCACATTGTTGGTCGTGGCCGACGGAATGGGTGGCGCCAATGCAGGAGAAGTGGCTTCATTATTAGCCATCGAGACCGTGAAGGAACGCTTTTCGGTCCAGCGGGTTCAAGAGGCTTTAGCGGCTGAGGATGAAGGAATCACCTTGCTTCTGAAAGATACTATTGCAGTTGCTGATGAAGCAATCAATCAGCGAATGGCGACTGACATAGAGACGCAAGGAATGGGAACGACCATAGTCATCTGCTGGATTCTGAAGGACGGAAAGGCTTATATTGCTTGGTGTGGTGATAGCCGCTGTTATGTTTTCAACGCTGCAACAGGCTTGCGTCGACTGACTAAAGATCATTCGTATGTTCAAGAACTGATTGACAAAGGGGAGATAACTGAGGAAGAGGCTTTCAATCATCCTGATAATAATATTATCACGTGCGGATTGGGCGACTTTCAGGCTTACCCAGCCCCAGGTATTGTGACTTATGAACTGAAAGCAAACGACAACGTGATGCTTTGTAGCGATGGCCTTTGCGGCTATTGCACTGATGATGACATTAAGCGTGTGTTCTCATCGGAATATGTAGAAACTGATGTCTGTTGTCAGAAAATGCTTGATCATGCTTTAGATGCAGGCGGCGCTGACAATATTGCAATAGTGATGGCTTCACTAATCGATGATGATCAGGAAAAGCCAGAAGTAATTAAACGATCTTGGTTCGTAGCATTACTGCAAAAACTCTTTGGTTCCAACAATAATTAGTTTGGGCATTCATTTGTGAACTAATTTTGTTGAAATAGACCATATTGTTAGATAATCTAAGTTTTATGGTCGGAGGTTATGTAGCAATGTTGCTTTAATTGTGCAATATTGCTACATCTGTTTATCGTAATAGCACATTTTGTAAAACGGCATAACTCTTTTATGTCAGCAAAAAGTGCCTCTCCCTATTTTTATATTCCTATTTTTTTCTCTTCTGATTCCTAATGCACATCGTTAGGAAGGGCTATTTTCTTGCAGACTGATGAGGGGGATAATTGGTGAATTGGAGTCTGAATAAGGCAAGAATAACGTAAAGGCAGAATGAAAAACTTAGGTTTTTATTTTGCTTTTCCTATTCTTATTCGTATCTTTGTGGCATAATTTTTCTGACAATATGGAATTTGTATATATATTAATAGGTGTAGTCGTAGGAGGGTTAATCGCCTTCCTGTTCGTGAACCAGAAGAAGAAGGGGGTAGAGTCGACGCTGATGCTTACGTCGCAGCGACTTGGTCAGGAGGAACAACAGCGGCAGACGTTGCTGGAAGAGCACGATGCGCTGAAGACTGAGATGCAAGAACTGCAGGAAAGGCTGACGAATCTTCGGCTGCAACTGGCAACAAGTGAGACGCAACTCGAGTCACTGAGCGTGCAAAGGGAAAAGGAAGTGGCGATGCTCCGCGAACAGAACGAAGCCGAAAAACAAGCCATACGCGAGCAGATGTCGCAGGAATCGCAGCAACGACAGACACAGTTCGCAGAACAGATGCAGTCATCGCGTGAAGACTTTGACCGACAGCAGCAGAGCCTACGAGAGCAGTTCCAGGAGCAACTGCGAACAGTTCAGGAGCAGTTCAAGAACCTTGCGGCAACAGTACTCGACCAGACTTCAGACAAGTTGAAGACGCAGAATACAGAATCGATGCAGACACTGACGGCTCCACTTCAGCAGAATCTGGAACAGTTGCAACAGGCGATTCGCAACACTAATAGCGAAACTGCCAAACAGACGGCCTCGCTCTCAGAACAACTGAAGGCGATGGGCGAGCAGACTTCCCGCATCACAGAAACCGCTACTCGCCTGACAAACGTGATGCGAGGCGGGAATAAGATTCAGGGCAACTGGGGCGAGATGACGCTGAAGAACTTGCTCGAGAGTCAGGGACTTCAGTTGGGTCGTGACTTTGACCTTCAGAATACGCTTGTCGATGAACAGGGAAACGCCCTGATCAACGAGGATAGTGGTTCGAAGATGGTGCCTGATGCCATTCTGCACTATCCGAACAACGAGGACGTGATTATCGATGCGAAGATGTCGATTGACGCTTACGCGAAATATATGGAGACTGAGGACGAGAACCAGCGGAAAGTTCTTGCTAAGGAGGTTGTGCGCAGCATTCGTGAACAGTTCAAGCGCCTCTCGTCTAAGGAATATAGCCGCTACGTGAAAGCACCCCGAAAGTCGGTTGACTTCGTGATTATGTACGTTCCCTACGAAGGTGCTTTGCAGTTGGCTTTGGCTACTGACCCAGGACTTTGGAATGAGGCTTTCAACAAGAAAATCTTCATCACTGGTCAGCAGAATCTGATGGCTATTCTGACGATGATTCATGCGGCTTGGCGCCAGTATATGCAGAACGAAAACGAGAAGCAAGTCTATGTTCTGGCCGAAGAACTGTTGAGACGCGTTGGTGCTTTCATCAGGGAGTTTGGCGCGCTGAAGGAACACTTGCGGCTTGCAAGCGATGACGTTCAGCAACTCGAGCAGAAATATGATGGCCGAAGGGGAATTGTGCAGAAGGCCAATCAACTGAAGAAACTCGGAGTGAAGGAAAACATCAAATATCCGATTCCCGCAGACGAGGAGGACGAGGAAACAACTGGAGAGAAAGAACTGGAAGACAAAACCCAAGCGGAGGACACTGAATCATGAAGCAACGCCTACTGTTTATCTGTCTCGGCAATATCTGTCGCTCACCGGCTGCAGAGGGAGTGATGAAGCATATTGTGGAACGAGAAAACCGCGAGAACGACTTTTATATTGACTCAGCAGGCATTGGCGGCTGGCACGTGGGACAACTTCCTGATCAGCGGATGCGCCGTTGTGGAGCAAAACGCGGCTATAACTTCAACAGTCGCGCCCGACAATTCTCGGCTGACGACTTCGGACGTTTCGACATGATTCTCGTGATGGACCGCGATAATTTCTTCGATGTTGTCAATAAGGCGCGCACTGATGAAGAACGGGAGAAGGTAGTGATGCTCAGCGAGTATATGACTCATCACCCCAGTCAACGATATATTCCCGACCCTTATTACGGAAACGAACGTGATTTTGAATTCGCCCTCGACTTGATTGAAGACGCCTGCGAGGAACTTTTTGCAAGTTTATGCAAAAATAAGCCTTAGAAAAGGTGCGGATTTGCAACTTTTTGCAAAACATTGCATAATAATTTGCAAGATTGTAAACTTTTTTATACCTTTGCACAAGTTTTCGTAAATAGTTTTCAGGATGAAGAAAGAATATTTGATTTACAAACTTAGCGATCAGGTGAAAAGCGCCTGCAAGATAGATAATGAGTTGTTCAGTCGCTACGGTGTGAAGCGCGGTCTTCGAAATGAAGACGGCAGCGGCGTTTTAGTGGGTCTTACCAACATTGGTAATGTGGTGGGCTACGAGCGCGATGAGGCAGGAAACCTCATTCCCACAGACGGCAAACTCTATTATCGTGGCTACGAACTCAGCGATTTGGTTTCTCCGCTGCTGAAGGAGCGCCGTTTTGGATTCGAGGAGATTGCCTATCTGCTGTTGTCGGGTAAACTGCCCGATCGCGAGGAACTTGCTGCCTTCCGCGAACTGTTGAACGAAAATATGCCGCTCGACCATCGTACGGTAGTTCATCTGGTTGATCTCGAGGGTGCTGACATCATGAACATTCTGGCGCGGTGTGTGCTGGAAATGTACACGTTTGACGAGAATCCTGATGACATTTCGCGTGATAACCTCATGCGTCAGGCCATCGAACTCATTGCGAAGTTCCCGACGATTATCGCCTATGCCTACAATATCTATCGTCATTCCGTTCAGGGGCGTTCGCTTCATATTCGTCACCCGCAGGAAGGCGCTTCGATTGCAGAGAACTTCCTCTACATGCTGCTTCACGAGAATTTCACAGAACTTGATGCCCGCGTTCTCGATATGCTCCTCATCGTTCAGGCTGAACACGGTGGAGGTAACAACTCTACGTTTACGGTTCGTGTGACTTCGTCGACTCGCACTGATACCTACAGCAGTATTGCAGCAGGCATTGGTTCGCTGAAGGGTCCACTTCATGGTGGTGCTAACATCAAGGTAATCAATATGTTCCATCATCTGAAGGAGGAAATCAACGACTGGACTTCAGTTGACGAAATCGATACTTACCTGCAGCGAATGTTGCGGAAGGAAGCCTACGACAAGAGTGGACTCATCTATGGTATTGGTCATGCGGTCTATACGAAGAGCGACCCGCGTGCTGTTCAACTGAAACATTTGGCAGCCGAACTGGCAAAGGAGAAGGGGCGCGAGGAAGAGTTCGAATTCCTGAAACTCATTGAGCAAGAGGGAATTAAATGTCTGATGGCTCACAGGAAGAGTTCGAAGCCCGCTTGTGCGAACCTCGACTTCTATAGCGGTTTCATTTATGAGATGATTGGTTTGCCCCAGGAAATCTTTACGCCCATCTTCGCTATGGCGCGTATTGTCGGCTGGATGGCCCATCGCATCGAGGAACTCAACTTCGAGGGTCGCCGAATCATTCGTCCTGCCTACAAGAATGTGCTCGAAAACAACGAATACGTTCCCATCGGTAAACGATAAAAAATCCATTTTTTTGCGATTTTTTCTGCTTTCCCATTTGACAAATCGCCTTTTCGAACGTCTTATAAATAAATATGCAGAAAATCTAAAGACTGAAAAATGGAAATATTGAAGAAATTATATATGGTAGTTCTCGTTTTGTTCACGGCAATTGCTGCTGTGGCACAGGACGAGAACACTTCAATGATAATGGCCTTTAAGGACTATTGTCCGGCTCAGGTGAAACTCGTTGATGGTCGCACGATTAAGGTGCCGAAGGCGAATGTGTTCCTGAAGCATAGCACGCTGGTCTACAAGAGTGGAACGAGCGTAAAGGAAGCGAATATGAAGGCCATTGAGACCGTCGACATTGAAGATCGCCACTATATTCGCATCGATACGGTGCTCGCGTTTCTTGTCGATACGATAGAGGCCAATGCAGTGTATCAGCAGCAGGTGATTGACCGCGAAGCCTACGAAGCCAACTATCGTAACAACCGATTGATTACGGGCATTCAGTTTGGTGAGCAAATCAATCTGATTACCCTCGACCCGCAGCAAGACAGCACAGCCGTCTATCCCGTGATCAATACATTCTACTATCGCTACAACGGCAAGATTATGAAGGTGCACGATCGCGAACTGTGGCGCAGACTCTCTAAGGAGAAACGCCGAATCATGCAGACCATTATGGGGGAGGAAGGCTTCTCCTGGACTCGTCGAGAGAGTGTTGTTCGCTTGCTTCAGGCACTGACTGGAACGCTGTTCAAGTAGCATCCTTACATTGGTTTCTTCGCGTCCTATCGATAAAGATTGGGAACTCATAGAAAAGAACATCAAATTCATTTAAATATAAAGCATGCTTCTGTAGGTTTCAGGGACATGCTTTTTTATTTTGCATATATTTCCTCTTGCTTGAATAGGGCAATTCGCTTTCAGAATAGAGTTATTCGCTTTTCAGAACAGAGCAATCCTCTTGACTGAACAGAGTTGTTCTTTAGACCATACAGAGTTATCCTTTCGACTTTATAAACGTATCCTTTGGACTATACAGAGATGTCCTTTCGACTATACAGAGTTATGCTTTATATAGGTATAGAGATGTCCTCTCTATGGTAGAAAGGTATGCTCTCTAAGGTCAAAAGGATATCTTTACATAAAACGATGGCCACAGAACGTTGGGGCAGAAGCAAATATCACTTTCTCGCATCCATCAATTATAATTTGTTTTTCTTTCCGCTTGCAGAATTTTGTGTTCCGCTTACAGAACTCTTTTTTATCATTTGCTGATTTGCATTTTTCCGTTTTTGCCGAAAATTTCGTGCCCATTTTTGCATTTATCAACGCGTTTTCTGCGTTTATTAATACGTTTTTTGCAGTTATTGGAGCCAAAAAGGGGACTAAAGTGCAGTTTTTTGCAACGAAAAAATGGGGTAAAAATCGGACGTGTGACAATTGTGACAATTGGACAATTGATTTTTACGCACCTCCGAAAATTGGCAAATTTCTTAATGGGTTGATTATCAATTAGTTAGATAAATTAATTAATAATAATTAAAAGAAATTAACTATATATTAACATAAATATAGTAGTATATATAGCATTTTATATACTTATAAAGCCACTTTTATGCTTCATCATTGCAATTTTGAGTGAGATGAACGCAAAAAATAGGTGATAATTTATCGCTGAAATTTGGGAGTTATGATCATAGTGGGGTTTCTGACTCCATTCAAGTTCTCTGAAGGTGTGTAAAAAACGCACTGTCATTTGTCACAATTGTCACACTTTGAAAAAGTGCTTGTTAGGCACCATAATTATTAACCCAACCTTGGGTTAAATGCTCTTCCGAGTATCTTTCACTTAACCCTGACAGAAGTTGGGTGATGCTCTCTAAACCCTAATTCTCTTTGAACGGGTTCCGAAGTAAATAGGCGTGATGCTTTTAAAAATCGAGCGACAATTGGGCTGAGGCAGGAGACGAAGGTTGCTTGGCTTCAGCATTTGAGGCGTTTTCTGCTTCATCATTTGAGGCCTCACCAGATTCTGCGGCTGAAGGCTCTTCTCCTTCTGAATTTGCCGCCTCAGAACCGAATCGGCTGAGGAAATCGTCTTCCGAGAGGATGGGAATACCGAGTTCCTTTGCCTTTTTGTTCTTGCCTGAAGTCGAAGCCACATCGTTGTTGATAAGGAACGACGTTGAACCACTGACGCTACCAGCAACGCGACCGCCACGAGCCTCGATATAGGCTTTCAGTTCGTTGCGGTTCTTGAATTGGTGAACGTCGCCTGTTATTACGAACGTCAACCCTTCGCATTGGTTGCCCGACTGCTGTTGCTGCTCCTGGTTCACGGTGATGAGTGAGAGCAGTTTCTGCAACACTCTCATGTTTTCTTCGTCATGGAACCAAGCAACGATGAGTGCCGAACGCTCAGGTCCGATTCCGTCGATATGTGCGAAATGCTCTTTATTCTCAGTGGTTGAGGCCGTCTGTATGAGATCAGCAAAGGCATAAGCACCCAGCAGACGTTTCGCCACATCGCCGCCGCATTTCGGAATGCTCAAGGCAATCAGCAATTTCTGTGCATCGGCTTCGCGCGCTTTCTCAATCGACTTCACAATATTTGTAGCCGAACGCTCGCCAAAGCCCTCCAGCGTGGCTATTTCGCGAATGTGATCGGGCAGCAGATAGATGTCGGCAAAGTCGCCAATCCAGCCGAGATTAATGAATTTTGCAAGCGTCTGTTCAGAGATTCCGTCGATATCCATACCCGCTTTCGACACAAAACGGGCATATTTCTTCAGTTGTTTGGCGGGACAGGTGGGATTGGTGCAATGCAGCGTTCGCGTTCCGCTCTGCTGACTTACAATAATCTCCGTAGCCTGATGGCAGACTGGACATTGCTCCGGAATGTGCAAAGAACCAACAGTCTCAATAACGCGAATGACCTTCGGGATGATTTTGTTCGCCTTGATGACCGAAAGACGCGTTCCTGCCTCACCGATACCCAATCGTTCGCATTCGCTGATGTTACAGAGCGAAGCACGCTTCACAGTGGTTCCCTCGAGTTCAACGGGGCGGAAAATGGCTACAGGCGAAATGGTTGAAGCCGCACACGACCACTCAATCTCCTGCAGTTCGGTCTCGGCTGCTTCGTCTTGCCACTTGAAAGCCAGACCGGCACGAGTGGCGTGATGACCAGTGACGCTGCCCGTCTGGGCATAAGCAGTATCGTCGTAAGTGATGACAAGTCCGTCGACAGGGTAGGGGAACGTGCCCTTCGTGTTGCCATCAGAACCAGTAACGCGCTCCGTGAAGCGATCAATCACTGCTTGTACGTTCTCTTCTGTGGGATTGCTGACAAGTTCGCGCTCAACAGTTTTGAATCCCTCTTTGTCGAGCCAAGCCATTCGCTCGCCCCACGAAACGAAATCCTTTTCTTCCTGATTCTCCATTTCGGCAAACAGCCCCATTCCTTCTTCCTTCTTGGACTCACGAGAAGAACGGGGAGATTGCTCCTTCGAGACGAGCGTGAAAGGAATCCATTGAATCTTTCTTGGCTTCACCTCTTCTGGGTCTTTCAGCGAGAGCGAACCCGAGGCGAGGTTGCGTGGATTAGCATAGTCCTCACCGCTTTCAATGAGAAACTGATTAAAGTCGTCATAGGAGATGACGGCCTCACCACGTATGACGATATGTCCTTGATTCTCAATTCGTTGCGGGATTCCGTTAATGGAAGACGCTAAGTGTGTGATGTTGGTTCCTATATGTCCATTACCACGTGTTACGACCTTCTGCAAACGGCCTCGATCGTAGGTTGCAACGAGCGTCAGACCATCCAGTTTCCACGAAATCCAGATGGGGCGACCCTCAGCCCATTTCACCAAATCGGCCACCTGTTTTGTCTTCGCCAACGAGAGGGCAGGGAATTCGTGTTCTTCCTTTTGTCCGGCGGTATTGTCTTCCGAGACACGCTGTGTGGGGGAGTCGGGCAAGATGGTTCCCGTCTCAGTCTCCAGTCGTTTCAGTTCGTCGAAGCGAGCGTCCCACTCGTAGTCGGTCATGAGTTCCTGCCGACCATTATAATAGGCATCTGAAGCGCGGTTGAGTTCTTCAACCAATTGCTCCATCCGTAGATTTTGTTCTTCAGTCATGGTGTACTTTTTCTTTTTCTGCTGACAAAGTTAGCAAGAAATTTGAAGATGACCAAATTTCTTTGTAATTTTGCAAGCGATTAAATGAAAATGTTATGATGGGATTTCTGGATATCTTGCTGCTCTCCGTAGCGTTGGCGATGGATTGCTTCACGGTAAGCATCGTGAGCGGTGTATTGCTGGGGGCTGACGACGGGCAGCATCCGCCCAGGGAGCATTCGTTTGTCCACTATATGCTGCGACTGAGTTTCCTGTTCGGATTGTTCCAGGGAGGAATGCCTTTTATCGGGTGGCTTTGCACCACGTGGTTGGCCGAATACATCGAGGCCTACGACCACTGGATTGCTTTCGGCATGTTGGCTTTCCTGGGAGGCAGAATGATTATTGACTCATTCAAGTCGGAAGAGCACCATCATTTCAATCCGTCTAAATGGTCGACGGGCATCATGCTCGCTGTGGCCACGAGTATTGACGCGCTTGCAGTGGGTATTTCGTTTGCAATGACGGGCTATCATACGATTGCCTCATTGTGGTTCCCGCTGGTAGTGATTGGGCTGGGTTCGATGTTCTTCGGTATTCTTGGACATCTGCTCGGATTACGTTTCGGTGCAGGCATTCGCAAGCGATTGCAACCTGAACTTCTGGGTGGAATTATCTTGATTGCCATTGGTGTGAAAATCCTTATAGTCCATTTGGGACAAGGTTAAACAATAAATTGAACGAATGATGATTAAAGTACTGGTATCTAATGAGATAGAGAGTGTGTGTCCTGGGTTTGTAGGAGCATGTGTTGAGGCAGATGTAGTGAATACGCCCTATTGCGAAGGACTCTGGAAAGAGATTCACGAATTGGGCAATCACTATAAGGCAACGCTCACGACGGAGTCGCTGAAAGAGATGTCGGGAATTGCTGCTACTCGCCGCGTCTATAAGGCTTGTGGCAAAGACCCTTCTCGCTATCGTCCTGCTTCGGAGGCACTGATTCGTCGCATGCTGCAGGGTAAGGAACTCTATCAGATAGATACGCTTGTCGACTTGATTAATCTGGCCAGCATTCGTTTCGGCTATTCCATTGGTGGCTTTGACGCCGACAAATTTCAGGGCGATACGCTCACGCTTGGAGTGGGTCGTGCTGGTGAACCTTATGAGGGAATCGGACGAGGAATGCTAAACATTGAGGGATTGCCCGTCTATCGCGATAATATAGGTGGAGTGGGGACTCCGACGAGCGACAACGAGCGTACGAAAATTACGATTGATACTCGCCATTTGGTGGTGCTTATCAACGGCTATGACGGAAACGAGGAACAAGTAAAGGCCAATGCTGAATTTATTCTTGAACTCACTTGCCGCTATTGTCAGACTCAGCAGGGGAGTTATTTCCTGTATCGGTAATAAGTCAAGTTTCGGAGGCTTCCGAAACTTGAAGGGGCAAGGGGTTAGGCCCTTCGGGCAGTTCAACGGGCTTTCGCCCTAGTTCAATCGGCTTCGCCTGTTCAAAAGTTGGCTCCGCTGACTTTAGTCGCGACTCAGCCAAACAAGTAAACTTGATGGTATTCGCTGCTCCAAAAGTTCAAAGCGCTTCGCGCGGTTTCGAGTTCAGAGTTCAGAGTTCTGAGTTCTGAGTTTCAAGTTCCTCGAATTACTCATTACTCATTTCTCATTACTCATTACCCCATTACTCATTACTCATTTCTAATTACTCATTGCTGAAAGTTTCTTCGGCAATGAACTGATCGACGAGGATTTTGTCAGCTTCGCTCCAGTTGAGCGAGGGCAGTTCTTCAGGTGTGAGCCAACGAGCATCGAGGTGTTCGAGGAGCAGGAATTCTCCTTCACCAGCGCGGCAGAGATAGGCCGTCATGTCGATGATGAAGTCGGGATATTCGTGAACTACATGTCCGATGGGTCGACCCACGAAAATGTCCCATTTCATTTCTTCCCGAATCTCGCGGATAAGGGCTTCGTGGTCGCTTTCTCCTTTCTTCACTTTACCGCCCGGAAACTCCCATCGTTCACTGTTGTAACTCTGGTGAGAGCGTGTTCGCTGGGTACAGAGAATTTTTCCATTTTCCATCACTACGGCCGAAACGACCCTTACTCGTGGTTTCTTGTTATCTTTTGATTTTGCTGTTGCCATGATATTGGTTTTTGAGTATTCTGACTCCAAAATTACGAATTATTTTCCGAAAAATTGCCAATAAGGCCTAAAAAATCATATATGATTTTGTTATTTGCCCGAATTGCATTATCTTTGCATCGAAATAACATTATTAATTTTTATGAAATTAAAACATCTGCTTCTAACCTGTCTATTAATGACTTCCACTATGGCCAATGCCCAGTCGTGGACTGCCGATAATGGCAACGGAACATTTACGAATCCCCTGTTTTACGATGAGTTCAGCGATCCTGACATTCTGCGTGTGGGCGATGACTACTATCTGGCCGGGACTACAATGCACACGGTTCCGGGTCTGGTCATCTTGCACAGTAAGGACTTGGTGAACTGGGAGAATATTAGTTATTGTTTCGACCGATTCGACTTTACCGACGACCGTTTTGCACTGAAGAACCATGAGGAAATCTATGGTCAGGGCGTGTGGGCTCCGTGCATTCGCTATGCCAACGGTCAGTTCTATGTTTATACGAACGTGAACGGCAAGGGTTTACAGTGCTTCACGGCGAAGGATGTTCGCGGCCCTTGGGAGCACCACAATATGAAGGGAAATATCTATGACTTGAGCGTTCTCTTCGACGATGATGGTAAGATTTATGCGATTCACGGCTATGGTGAGGTGAAATGCACTGAGTTGGAGCCCGATATGAGCGGTCCGAAGGAAGGAACCACTCGCACGATTATTGAGGAAGGAAATGGAGTAGGCGAGGGTCACCACATGTATAAGATTAACGGAATGTACTACCTCGTCTCCACCGACTATAAACCCAATGGTCGTACGCTTTGTTCGCGTTCGAAGTCGATTTGGGGACCCTACGAGACTTGCGTCATTACTGCCGACGAGACTTTCGGCTATCATGCTGCTTCGCTCACTCAGGTGCCTCGTGGCGAGAAATATCGCATTGGACACGACGGAACCAAGTTTGGTATTCCTCCCATCGACAAGGATGCTACCGCTTGCACCAATATTCATCAGGGAGGTATTGTTGAGGCTCAGGATGGTTCGTGGTGGGCTCTGCTCATGATGGACTTCCATTCGATTGGCCGCACGGTGACGCTTGCTCCCATTACGTGGAAAGACGGTTGGCCTATGCTCGGCCTTGAGGGTAATCTCGGTCGTGCGCCTCGCACTTGGCTGAAGCCCAATATCGCAGTTGAGGAAACTCCTCATGCTCCTTATGTGCGTTCTGAGAATTTCGATGGAAAGAAACTTGGTCGCGTTTGGCAGTGGAATCACAATCCCGAAGAGAAGAACTGGGCGCTGAAGGGAGGAAAACTCCGCATCACCTCAATGCCCGCTGAGCAATTGATGTGGGCTCGCACAACCCTAACTCAGCGTGTGATTGGCCCTGAGTCGGTCACGACAGTTGAACTTCTCGTGAAAGGTCTGAAGGCTGGCGACGTTGCTGGTCTTGGCAATATCAATGTGCCTTGTTCGTGGATTGGTGTTGTGAAGGAGAGCGGCAAGAAGGGCGACTACCTGCTCCGCTGCTTCGAACAGGCAACTAACGATACCATAGATACCCGTGTCGCGCTTCCTAAGCAGAAGATTTGGTTGCGTATGGTGGGCGACTACGACCACGATCAAGCACAGTATTTCTATTCCGTTGACGGCGTGAACTTCAAGCCTATGGGACGTAATATGCCGCTCAGTTATCAGTTGATTTCCTTCCAGGGTTCGCGTCACGCGCTGTTTGCCTTCAACAAGGATGGAAAGAAGGGCGGCTATGCTGAGTTTGACAACTTCACCGTTGTTGAGCCAAAGGCTGACCGCAGCAAGAACATTCCTTACGGCAAGACCTTCCGCATTATCAATCTCGCTACCGACAAGCCCGCAGAGGCAACTTCTCATGGAGTGCTCTACGATACAGATCGTCGCAATAACTCCGTTCTGACTCACTTCCGTCTCGTGGACAAAGGTCAGGGCAAGGTGATTCTGCAGTGTGCTGATGGCCGCTATCTGATGTCTTCGGGCTATGGTCTTCCTGGTGATGTTCGCATGACGAAGGACGAGAATCAGGCTGAAGTGTTCCTTTGGCAGGACTATCTCAATCAGGAGTTCATGCTGATGTCGATGCGCACTCACCGCTATGTGGGCAAGTCGCCAACGACAGGCAGTCCTTACTCAATGGACTATCCAGGTGCTGATCCCGCTCGCCGCAATGGTGCTGTACTGAAGTGGGAGGAAGTGAAATAATGAGAAATGAGTGATGCTCAATTTGATTTGCAATCTGTAATCTGAAAATATGGGAATTATTATAGGAATTGATGTCGGCATTAGTACGACGAAAATTGTTGGAATTAGCGATGAGGGCAAGATTATCTCGCCTATTCACATCAAGGCTACTGACCCTGTTGCTTCGCTCTATGGCGCTTTTGGCCGCTATCTTCACGACAATGGAATCGGACTTGAAGAAGTTGAGCAAGTGATGCTTACGGGTGTTGGAAGCGCTTATATCGAAGAACCCATCTATGGGCTTCCAACCAAGAAGGTCGAGGAGTTCAAGGCCGATGGTCTGGGTGCTCGCTTCGAGACCAAACTTGACCGAATGGTGGTCGTAAGCATGGGAACAGGTACGAGTTTTGTTCGTTGCGATGGTGATTCTATTCGGCATATCGGCGGTATTGGAGTTGGCGGCGGAACCCTTCTGGGGCTTTCTCGCATCATGCTGATGACCAGCGACATCGCTCAGGTGGTGGAACTTTCTCGCAGTGGTGATCTCTCGAAGATTAACGTGCTCATCGGCGACATTTCGCCCCGACCGCTTCCCGGACTCCCCAGCGACGCTATTGCCTCTCTCTTCGGTAACGCCCAGAGCGATGCAACTCGCGAGGACATTGCGCTCGGTATTCTGTGGACAGTTCTGCAATCTATCTGCAGTGCAGCTATCCTTTCCTCAATGGACTGTGGCATCAAGGACTTCGTGATGATTGGAAAACTCTCCAAATTGCCTCTTTGCGAGAAGGTCTTTGCTGCGTGCGAGGCGCTCTACGGGGTTCATTTCCATGTGCCTGAGCACAGCGAGTTCAGTACTGCTATTGGCGCTGCTCTCAGTTTCAAACAGAAATAATCGATTCATCGGAATAAAATATTCAAAGCGTAAATACTCTAAAAAAATGATTGCAGCATCAATATTAGAATAACTGCCGCATCATTAATCGAACGATAATAAGAAAAGAATTTAAAACCTAATGAATATGAAACATTTAAGAAAGTTAGCATTAGTGGCATTGCTGCTGACCTCAGCCTTGAGCGCGTCGGCAGGCAGTGTGACTATGAAGACAGGCAGAGATGTTGGCTCTACCATCTCTATTGCCGTGAATGCGGGAATCCCCCTGACTCTGAAATGGGGTGATGGCACAGTGGAAGAAGTGAATTCCACTGGTGTGCCGCAAGAGTTTACAGTGAAGAGCGCGTCATTAACCCTTAGTTCCGACAAGGACATCACCTCGCTATATGTAGCAGAGAATGAACTGAGCGAACTCAATGTGACAGGTATTGCCACAACGCTTCGCCGCCTTTTCTGTGCAGACAACAATCTGACTGCACTCAACCTCTCATCTTGCACGGAACTTGTCTCTCTCGACTGTCAGGGCAACAAACTGACGGCCCTCAATCTGGTCAGCACTCAACTTGTTGACCTCAACGAAGCCGACAACCGACTCGCGGCAACAGGACTTCGTGGCGGTACGAGCCTCACTTCAATCATCTGTGCCAATAATCGTCTGACCGCACTCAACTATGTGGGCAATCAGACAGGACTTGAGAAACTCTTCTTCCAGGGAAACAAGGTCTCTTCAACAACCCTCTCGCGTTGTGAGGAACTTACCGATGTGCTTGGTTTCGATAACAGCATCACTACCTTTAATGCTGCTGCGCTCTCCAATCTCGAGAACCTCTGGATTGGCAACAATCGTCTGACCTCTCTCACGTTATCAGAAGATGTTGCATTGGTGTGCCTCTGTGCCCCTGGTAACAAACTTGCGGAACTGACGATTCCCACGAGCAGCAAGAATTCGCTGAAGTTTGTAGACCTCTCGGAAAACTACCTCTTCTTCAACTCGTTCCCAACCATCTATAAGTCGGGTTCGCAGACCTATTCAGTTGAAGGAGCCGTTTCGCCGCAGAATCCTTATCATTTGTTCGACGATATGAACATCAACGAGCGTTCCGAGCAACTTACGAACATTCTCGGCCGCAACACCTGGAGTGCCCCGTTGTCGCTCACGCTCACATTCAAGAATGGTGCAGGCGAAGAACTCGTCTCGGGCACCGACTACACCTATTCGGGCTATCGCATCACATTCCTGAAGCCTCACACTGGCGTTGTCATCACCGCAACTTCTCCTCACTATCCCGACGTGGAACTCTCTACGGAGCCTATCGATGTGTTTGATCCTACGGGAATTGAGCAAGTTGAGACAAGCAGCACGAGTCTCGAGAATGCAACTATCTACGATATTCAGGGACGTTCTCTCGGCAACCGTCAGCCTCAGAAGGGTATCTATATTGTCAACGGAAAGAAAGTGGTCATCAAGTAATTACAAGCAAAAATGAATAAGGATATGAAAACAATAAGATATTATGTCCTCAGCATAGTGGCAATGCTGCTTGCTGTGAATGTTCAGGCTCAGTCGCTCCGTCTTGACAATGCGAATCTGAAGAGCGACCAACTCATACTTGGTAAGACCACAGCCTATATCGACTGCAGCGGTTTCACGACTGTAGCCGTAGCAGGTAACTGCGACTATACTGCCACGAGCGATGATTCGTGGATCATTCTGCGTAAGATGGCAAATGGCAATATGGCCATCTTCAGTTCACCCAACTTCAATCTTGGCGAGCGTGAAGGAACCGTGAAGTTCACTTCTGCCAACGGCACTGTTGAGCGCCTGCTCACCGTCATTCAGGAAGGTTTCGATGCTACAGACATTCAGGTTCCCATCGCAAGTGGTGAGGCTTCGTCTTATCAGGGTGGTGAAGGTATTGAGAAATCGTTTGATGGCGACTATTCAACCATCTATCATTCTAATTATTCCGGAACTACTTATCCCATTACGCTCACCTATAACTTCGAGAAGGCGTCGCATATCGACTACGCTGTATACACTCCGCGTCAGTCGGGCACCAATGGCAACTTTAAGGAAGTTAAAATTGAGTATAAGTTACAAGGTGGCGACTTTGTGGAACTCACCACAATGGATTTCGGCGGTGGCAACAATGCTTCGCAGATCTCCTTCGGTTCAAATGGCATCGACAATATCGTGTCAGTTCGTTTCACTGTACTCAGCAGTACGAGCGACGCAGGACGCGCATTTGCCAGTTGTGCTGAGATGACGTTCTACGAGCGCAACACCTATATGACCGACCTCTTCCAGCAGTACTTCGCTGACAATCTTTGCACGACCCTCAAGTCTGGTCTCACCGCAGAACAGATTGCCGAGATTCCCGTCGAGGAGATTCGCGATGCTGCTCAGCAGATGATGGCAGGAACCTATTCCACAGAGTTCCGCTTGGGCGAGTTTGGTGCGTTCCGTCCTGTCTCTGAACTTCGCAACGAACTGAAGAATGCTCACACCTACTGCGATCATGAGAATCCGACTGGTATCACCTTCGAAGAGGGAGAGACCGTTATTCTGGCTGTTGAAGGCATCTCTACATCGCCCGTTTCACTTACTGTTCGCAACTTCGGTCCCGAAGTGTTCGCTTCGAGCAGTTATCCGCTCAGCAATGGTATTAACGTCATCAGGTGTAACAACAAGGGTAATGGCTACATCAACTACTACACTTCCGACTGGAAGAATGCTCCGAAGGTGAAGATTCACTTCCTCAACGCCACAGAGCAGGGTTACTTCAGTCCGAAGTATAAGGGTCACACCAATGATGACTGGAAGCGTCTGTTGGCAAATGCGAAGGGCGACTGCCTTGATCTACACGGTGAGTTCATCGATTGCGTCTTCCCTGTTTCGTCTTATCAGGCTAACTGTCCGAACGATGGTGAATGGCTGATGGCCGCTTACGACAGCATTGTCAGCGTTGAGCGTGAACTCATGGGTGTATTCAAGTACAACCACGAGTGTCCCAACCGTCAGTGCGCTATCACTGTAGCCACGAGTGCTGGTCTCTATCATGCCAGCAACGATGGTTTCTGCGTTCCCGTCAATGCGCTGCGTGATCCGACGAGCCGTAAATACTTCGACTTCTGGGGTGCTGCCCACGAGTTGGGTCACAACAACCAGACGAAGGGTCTGACATGGGTTGGTCTGACTGAGGTCAGTAATAACATTATGTCGGCTTACGTTGAACACGAACTTCGTACTGATGGCTATCATCGTTTGGAGAACGAGTCCAACGGCTTCCGCTACTACAACTACCTTCAGTACAATGTACTTACAGGAGGTCAGTTCATGCCGCATGTCAATGGTGATGTGTTCTGCACACTGATTCCGTTCTGGCAGTTGCTTATCTATACTCGTATTGCTGAAATACAGCCGAGTGCTTATCCCGAACTCTACGAGACTTTACGTACAGATGCAAGCGTAGCAAGTATGACTAATGGTCAGCAGCAGGTGAACTTTATGCTGCAATGGTGTAAGATTACGAAGACCAACTGGTTGCCATTCTTCAAGAAGGTAGGCATGTTCAAAACTGTTGATGTCGCAATTGACGACTATGGTGTCGGTCAACTCACAATCACTGAGAGTATGCTCAACACACTCGAGAGTCAGATAGAGGCAATGAATTATCCTGAGCCTCCTGAGGCGTTCTATTTCATCGACGTTAACAACTATCCCGTCTTCCGCGATAAGGCTGCTCTTGAGGCAGGAACTGTTGGAGCAGGCTGCGTGCTCTCTGGCAATAATGTTCGCATCCAGCATAGCAAGTGGAAGAATGTCGTTGGTTTTGAGACTTATACGGCTGACGGTACGCTCATCCACATCACTAATTATGGTCATGGTGAGAGCGCCTACAAGCCACAGTACACCAACGTCGTCTGGAACACAAGCGAGAACCCCGCTTACATTATGGCAGTAGGTTACGATGGTACTCGCGTGAAGTGCTACGAGCCATAATCGACGTTTGTGAAAATCTAACAATAATGGGAGTCCAATTGTGGGCTCCCATTTTCGTTTTATCAAAAACATCCAGCGCTTATATGTTTTAATCGTTAAGGAAATATTCCGTTAAATCCCCAAGCACCTCACGATTCTTTTTTGAGAGTAGTTGAGAATATTGCATTCTTTCTATCAACATAATCACTCTACCGTTCTTTATCAAAACCAAATGCCCACGATTTTCGCTTGAGAGTAGTTGAGAAATCCCTTTATTCTTTCTATTAAAAACGTCATCTCGATCCTCCCTGGGGCATTTAAGATTTTTTTCTATAAATAAAAAACGGTCCACAATATGTGAACCGTTGATGATATTGGTTGAATACTGATATTGATTGTATAGTTTCGGATTTCTATTCCATAATGACGTTCAGCAGCACGCGGGCAGTAACCTTTGTTCCGTCATCCAGTGTGCGCTGGAAAGCAATCGGGAATGTGTGTGAATCGCCTTTGTTCAGATGCTTGCCGTTCAGTTCGCCATAGTAGATTAGAAAGTGATCTCCATAACTCGCGTACATCGCATAATAACTTCCTTTTTCTTCTCCATCTGCAATGGATTCTGCCTTGATGACGTTGCCCTCAGCATCGTAGAAGAAATAGTACGCATAAGGTGTAACCTCAACGTCGCATAGTGTACCGTCAGGCTCCTCCGTATAGACGCGAATCGTGTCTTGCGTCTGAGGCGTAATTTGCAGTTCTGTAGCCGTACAGGCGAGTGCCATACGAATAGGAGTGATGTCGAGTTCGTAGGTTCCGCTTAATTCCTTCTCTGCCTCATAGGTGTTGTATGTGTTCACGACAATCGTAGTGTCGTGCGGCACGAGTTCCTTCAGGTTCTTTACGTGACCTTTTACGTCTGTACCCTGAAAGTCTACAGCATAGGGCCATTGCTCATCGTTGTCGTTGTTGTCGTCCCACACGTGGTGGAAATGCTCCGTGGGAGCACCCATAGCCACAAACCAGAGATTGCGTGTGCCTTCTGGAACGTCGAAGTCGAGTGTACCTTCTTTCGCGCGACCAATCTCGCTATAGGTTCGCTTGTCGCCACGTCCGAGAGCCACAAATCCATAACGCCAACCTGCCAGTTCGGTATTCAGGGCGCGATAGCCTTCCTTGCCTGCTTCGCCTCTGAAACGAACGCTGACAGTAGTCGCTCCATTGGGTACAGTCATTCGCATCACGTTGAAACCATAGTTCTCAGGACAGTTTCCTGGCTGTGGCTCAATCCATCCTTCCTCGTTGTCTTGAATTCGGGTACTGAAGCGGTCACGATAATTCTTTCCCAACTCTCTGATTCCGTCCATATCCCAGGTGGGGCAGCGTCGAGCATATTCGAACATGTCGTCGCAAAACTCATCCTGCGTGCGCTCAGTGATGCGTTTATAGGTGTCCACAGGATCCTCTTTGCCCTTGGTAGCCATCCAGAGTCGTCCGACGAAGTCTTGACCATGTAACTGACACCAGTAGTACTGATGATAGTAGTTCTCGTAGCGCGGTTCCTCGTGAAGGAGATTCATATAACTATGTCCTGGGTAAGACGAGCCCCAGCCAGAGAAGATTCCTTCTGTGTAGACACGCGCCGACTGCCATTGGGCACAACTCTCCCAATACATGTTGCCGCCTTCGCCATTAGGACCGAATCCCTGTCGCCACCCGCGTCCAGGGCCCAGGTCGCAGCGAACAAGATATTGGAACGTATGACCGAGTTCGTGGGCGAGAGTAGTACGGTCGTTGACGGCAGCAGGATTACACCAGAACGCCCCAATCTTATCATCATAGCCTGAGCCTGTAGCGAGCCATTCGGTCTGATAGCGAACGAAGAGCATGTGCTTATAGTGGTCAAGGGTATAACTGCTGCCTAGACGAGAGAATCCCAGTTCCTCGCTGTTCACCTTATAGATTTCTTCGGCTTGCGAGAGCAGAAGGTTGGGGTCGAATGCATAGCCGCGTGCCGCCTTGGTGGGGTCGAGCCCGAAGCCTTCTTGCCAGAACACGATGAAGTGATCACTCTCCATCGAGCGCTGGAAGCACCATTCGCTCGCCTCGTCGTTCCAGTCCATAGAACGAAATTCTGCTGGGCAATAGAGCGTCTGTCCAGGATTGCGGAAAGAGAAATATTCGAAAGTCGAGAATGCTTGTGCAGTAGTCTTTCCGTCTTTCTTAAAACGGATACGGGAAGCGTTGAAGTCGATGGAGTCAACATCGCTGATGTCGAACACTTGGTTCTCGTAGAAGCGTGTGTCGCTGATTTTCTTAGCCCATAGTGAGTCCTTCTGCGCCATAGCGGACGAGGAAGACAGCATCAGAAGGGCCGAGATTAACAAGATGTGGTGTCTCATGATTCAAAAAGATTTCTTTCAGATTGGTTATTTCTTCATGAACTTCATCGACTGATTGCCACAACGCAAAACGTAGATGCCTGGGGGCATTGCAGAGAGATCAAACGACTGTTTGTTTCCGACTTGGCGCATGGGGACGCTGATAGCCTTGCCGTCGGCAGAATAGACTCTTGCTGCCTGTGACGATTCAATGAGGAGCGAACCGCCTTCGAACAGTAAGTCGCTGGCCTCGAGTTGGTTGATGCCTGTCGGAGCGTCTTCATTCGAGATGAAAAAACGGTTGAAAGTCTCGAATTCGTAAGTGTCCTGATTGTTCACGGTGAATCCGTTGTCCTTCATCTTCAGTACGGGTTTTCCGTTTTCGATGAGGTAATAAACTTTGGTGCTGTCGTTGAGCACCATCACTACACTCTTGGCCGAAACGGAGGTTACGGCCAAGAGCAGAAGTGACATGATGATGGTCTTTTTCATTATTGCTTGATTTAATGTTTTAGGGGCAAGGGGTAAGGGACAAGGGGCAAGAGATATGCTTTGCCTACTCAAACGTTTTACCCTCTTAAGACTAACTATTCCCCCCTCGCTCCTAGAGAGGGGCAGGGGGGGAGAGTCAGCTTTTTTACTTCACACTCCACTCGAAGACGCCAGCCGACTTGTTCTCAGCCATTGTCACTTCGAGTTTCACGGCAGTGGTCTTCACAGGGTCGAAGTTCACGGTGCAGGGAGCGCCCTTCATCACAGGATACTGATCGGGGTTCTGCACAGACTGCCATTCGCCCTGCTGGTCCTTATAGTAGAGTTTCCAACTGTCGGGAACCTTGCATCCCTGCCAAGGCTGATCATCGTACCAGTAAACCGTTGACGATTGAACAGTCGTTGCCTCTGGGAATGTGTAAGAAATCCACTCAGTAGAACCTTCCTTCGGCCACCAGTGAGTATAGGGGATAGAGCGGTCGCTGCCATCCTTCGGCACCAGTCGGTCGCAGATACTATTGAGCGATGGAATGCGCATCGAAGAGCCAATCTTACTGAGCGAGGCGAGCGTGGGAGGAGCCGATGGGCGTGTAGCACGCAGATCCTGAGCGAGCCAAACCTTCATATTGTTGCGACCACGATGACACCAAGCGTAGTAGGGGATGAGTTTCAGACGGACGTTCTCAGCCGTCAGACGACCTTGCTTATCGAAGGAGAGCGTCTGCGCGTCGGTAGCGAGCGTTGTCAGTTTTACGGTGTAAGCACCGCTCTCAGCCTTGAAACTGAAGTCCTGATTGGCGTTCACGTCGAACTTCGGCTCCTGATTGATGAGTACGCCCATGATGTCGAAGTCGTTGTCAACAGCCTCTGCGCAATACACCAGCGGACCACGCTCAATGGCGACCATTCCGCGATCGGCTTCCACGCGCTCAAGGGCTCTCACCGTACGGGGCTTCATGTCGAAGTGCAGACGAACCACATCACCCTTCTTCCACTTGCGGTCGATGGTCAGATAGCCGTCCTCGGTGGTCTTCACCTCTACCTCCGTTCCATTCACGCTGCAAGTAGCCTGAATGCGCTCGTTGTCGGTATAACTATAGAGATTGCTCGGCACCACCTGACCCTTTGCCCATCCGGGAATACGAATCTTCATCGCGAACTTTCCTGCTGCGTTCTTGTCCACCTTGATGGCGATGTCACCGTCCCACGGGTATTCGGTCTGCTGCGAGAGTGCTACCTTCTTACCAGCCAAGTCGAGCGTTGTGCTGTTGGCGAGGAAGAGGTTCACGTAGACGTTGCGATCCTTCACGGCATAGACGTATCCGGGCAGTGAGGGAATGAAACGACAGATGTTCGACGGACAGCAGGCGCATCCGAACCAAGCCTGACGCTGGTGCTGACCCATCGACTCCAGTGGGTTGGGGTAGAAGAAGCCGCCACCATCGAGTGATACACCCGAGATGAGGCCGTTGTAGAGCGTACGCTCGAGCACGTCGTAGTATTTCGAATCGCCGTGAAGCAGGAACAGACGATAGTTCACATAGACATTGCCGATAGCGGCACAAGTCTCGCAATAAGCCGACATATTGGGCAGATAGTAGTTCGGTCCGAAGGCCTCACCACTTGACGTAGCGCCGATACCACCAGTGATGTAGAGTTTCTTCGTGACGATGTTGTCCCAGATGGCATCAATGGCGTGAATGTAGTCCTGGTCGCCCGTCAGTGCGGCAACGTCGGCCATACCTGCATACATATAGGCAGCACGAACAGCGTGACCAACGGCCTCGTCCTGTTCAATAACGGGCTTGTGAGCCTGCGAATAGTCGTGAACGATAGTGGTTTTTCCTCGATAGTCGAGCAGAAACTTAGCCTCGTCGAGATATTTCTTCTCGCCAGTGGCCAGATAGAGTTTGGCAAGTGCCATCTCTGCTATCTGATGACCGGGAACCACACAAGCCTGACCGGGATTCGGTCCAACCTCGCGGCAGACGCAGTCGGCGTAGCGCTTTGCAATGTCGAGGAACTTTGTCGAACCTGTTGCCTGCCAGTGGGCTACGGCTGCTTCGACCATGTGGCCGAGATTGTAGAGTTCGTGAGAGAGGTCTTCCTCCTTCGACCAGCGCGTCTTACCTGCCCAGTGGTGAGGATTCTCGGGGTTCTGCGTGCGGGCAGTGTAGAGATAGCCGTCGGGCTCCTGAGCCGAAGCGATGATGTCGAGCACAGAGTCCACATACGCCTTCAGTTTCTTGTCAGGATAAGTCTGCAGAATGTAACTTGCGCCCTCAATGGTCTTGTAGGGGTCAGTATCGTCGAACGAATAGCCGACGCCATTTACCTTGAACACCTTCGAGGGATCCTTCAGGTGAGCGGCTGCGTTCTCAAAGTTCTTGTAGCGGCCCTCGCTTTCGCATTTCGAGAAAGCCAGAGGAATGGTCACTGTACGCGAGGCTTCAAGGCGTTGTCCCCAGAACGTACCAGGGGTTACTTTCACAGCCGTGAAGGGCACAGGCGAAATCGGATAGCCAGCACTGGGCTGCTGTTTCTTTGCGGCTGAAGCGGAGAGCGTCATTGCTACCGCCAGCGAGAGGATGATTAGTTTTTTCATGTTGTGTTATTTTAATATTGTAGTGTTCTGTTGTCCAGATCTTAGTTTCAATTAGTTATTCCAGATAATAGTCGATTTCTGTTGTTTAGATGATAGTCTCTGTTGCTCAAAATTGAATAAATGCCGTTGTTCAAACAACTTGTGGCCTCATAGCCTCGTGGTCGTCCATTCGTCCAGTTGTTCGTGTTGGACTTGTCACTTTGTAGTCTCGTTGACTCGTTGACTTCTTTTTCATTGCTTAGCAAACTTCACGACGAAGCCGCCGCCACTTGCCATTGTGATCGAGAGCGTCTCTGACGACTG
Organism: Prevotella sp.; assembly: GCA_024697645.1. Lineage (GTDB taxonomy): Bacteria > Bacteroidota > Bacteroidia > Bacteroidales > Bacteroidaceae > Prevotella. The sequence continues at coordinate 52,261 of JAILFH010000114.1, read as the reverse complement.
ATGTGTTTCTTCAACAAAGCGATAGTCCTCAGCGTGATGATTGGCGTTGATGCCATCGGTGAGGAGTGTAGCCTTGTATGCACCACTACCAAGAAATTCAAGCGGCAACTCGATGGTCCGTCCGTCCCAGTTGGTCTGACCGCCTACGTACCAGTCGTCGCCCAGTCGACGGGCAATGACAACATACTTACCCATCTCACCCTGCAGCACGCGCGTCTCGTCCCAGACCACGGGAATGGAGGCGATGAACTTCGTGTAGTCGGGTTCAGGTTCATAGTTTGTCGGAGCATCACAGAGCATCGTGAACGGTGAGTCGTGCAGCACGTAGCAAGCCGCCTGATGACAGCGAGTACCCATCGAGACGGGGTTCTGGTAGCATTCCACCCAGTTGTAGCGCGTTCCGTTGCGCATTGCTCCAGGTGTGAAGTCGGTCTGCCCCGCCATCTGTCGCATGAAAGGGAACGTCACGTCGTACAAGGGCATATCTGTGGTCTTTTTCGCCCATCGGCATTCCTCCATTCCGAACACTCCCTCGTAGTTCATCACGTTTGGATAAGTCCTGCTCAGTCCAGTAGGCGAATAGAAACCGTGATAGTCGAGGAAGAGTTTATAGCCTGCACAATGCTTCGCGATTCGCTCAGCCATTTCCACAGCCGTCTGGTCGTTGCGGTCGAGGAAGTCCACCTTGAAACCCTTCACACCCATTGCCGCATATTTCTTGCAGGCTTCGTCAAGATGCTCGTCGAGTACGTTGAACACCGTCCACAGTACAATATCAATGCCTTTCTCGCGTCCGTAGGCGATAAGTTCAGCGAGGTCGATGTTGTCGATGGGGTTCATAATGTCGCCCTTCGAGGAGTCGTACCAACCCTCGTCGAGCACCACGTATTGCAAGCCGAACTTCGCAGCGAAGTCGATATAGTATTTATATGTCTGCGTATTAATGCCCGCCTCGAAGTCAACACCTCGCAGGTTCCAGTCGTTCCACCAGTCCCATGCCACCTTGCCGGGCTTGATCCAGTCTGTCTTCCCGATCTCGTTCGGTGTTGCAAGTGTATAGACCAGATTGTTTACGGGCATCTCCGTATCTTGCTCCGTTACGGCAAACACGCGCCAGGGATAGGTCCTTGAGCCACTCGACTTAGCAATGAAGTCCTCCGCCTCGCTCACGTACGACATCCCGCGCCAGCGATAGTAGTCCATCTTCTTCGGATAAGGGGCAAATGTTGCCTTCAGCGAGGAAAAACTGCCGCTTGCGTTCTTCTGCGTCTGTGCTTTCAGGAACATTCCCGGATAACTCCGCAAATCGCTCTCGAGAATTGTCACCTTTGTCTGAGGACCAAAACCACATCCGTCGCACGCCACCGTAACAGGCAGAAATGCTATTAGGTCTCGAGCCTCAGAGAGCAGAGTCTCGTCGTAAGTGTTCTGAAACGCCATTGCGAAAGGCTTTTCCTTGTTGGTCGTATAGGCGAGCCACGCTTTCGGGTCGCCGTTGAAGTCGTACTCGGCCTTCTCACTCTTGATGATGGTCTCGCCTTTGCGCGTCGTATAGAATCGGTAGGCAACACCCTCGTTGTAGGCTCTTACCTGCAGCCCGAAGCCACCCTTCAGTCTGATGTCCAGTTGGTTGGCCTCAGTTCTGATGTGGCGCTGCCGATAGAATGGAGCGTCGCTATCGTCGATGACCACCTTCGTGCGTCCCTTGCTTGCAGAGCCCTTCTGTCCTACGATTGTCCCGTCGGCAAGTGTCAGTCCGATGGGGGAGGGGGCAATGAGAGCAACGCCGTCGAGTCTCACCGACAACAGAAGTCCCATGTCTGAGTTGTCGTCGACAACGACGCACAGGCGGCCGTTAGGCGATGTGAAACGCTGTTCGCGGGCTGCTAAGTTCAGCACCGACAGCAGGGCAAAGAGAAGGAAAACGCACTTTTTCATAAGGCAAATTAATAGTTTGTTGCAAAATTACAAAAAACTTTGCAGATAGCCAACAAATATCGTCCAAAGAGTTTACTAAAATCGTCCAAATTTTTGGTAAATTCGTGTAAAAAGTACCCTCATGCCCGCATTTTAGACTTTTTTGTCATTCCAATGGACGATTTTTTCATCGTGTTTAGTGGAATTTTGCTAACTTTGCAGCAGATTTGATTTTTTCGACCGACACGACTTTTACATATAGCACTACATTTATAATTAATATAGAAATGAAACGAAGTTTACTTCTCCTCGCGCTTGCAGTTTTTGGGTTAGGCTCTGTTCTGGCTCAGGAAATGCTGCATGTGCATACTCACAACCTCAATGCTCACTGGGATTTCCCGCTCTTTGCCGATAGTCTGGCCTATGCCGACGTCAGTGACGATCAGGACGACTTGCGCCTGCATGTGAAGGGCGATGCAGTGGTTCCGTTCGACCTCTCGGTGGTCGACAGCCTTGTAGTCAGTGATGAGTCATTTGTTGAGACGAAGGATAAGTATAAGGTGTTCCAACTCTATATCACCACTAACGACGGGCGCAGCGTCACCTCAAAGGAGGAGTACAAGCCTTGTCAGATTATGCTCAACGCCCGCGGCTCGTTCAGCAACTACTCGGCATCAGCGGGCATTCGCGGTCGCGGCAACAGTTCGTGGCTGTGGTACGACAAGAAGCCCTATCGCATTAAACTCGACCAAAAACACAAGTTGCTTGGACTTGCTAAGGCTAAGAGTTGGGTGCTGCTCGCCAACTATCGCGACGTGACCGACCTAATGAACACATTTGTGTTCCAGATGGGCGAGTGGATGGGACTTCCTTTCACCAATCATACTCGCTATGTCGAACTTTTCCTCAATGGCGACTACAAGGGCATCTATCAACTCACGGAACAAGTTCAGCAAGGCTCCAACCGCGTGAATATCAGTGACGACGGTGGAATTTTGCTTTCACTCGACGTTGACGATGGTCCAGGCGAGGATCCCTATGCCGAAGACAATTTCTACTCGCAGGTCTATCGCATGCCTGCTGCTGTGAAATACCCTGATGATGAATATTTCACTGACAACACTGTCGACTCCGTGAAGGCTGAGTTCGCAATTCTTGAGCAGGCCATCAAGGATAAGGATTATGAGAGAGTAAAGACGCTGCTCGACATCCCTTCGTTCATCAAGTATCTGCAGATTCAGGAGTTCATCTACAACGTCGAACTCTCTGCCCCGCGCAGCATCTATCTCCATAAGGACGGCGACGGCAAGTGGTTCATGGGACCCCTCTGGGACTTTGATGCGGGCTACGATTTCGAGTGGTCGAACATGATGACGGGGCATACGTTCTTCAGCAACTATAAGGAGACCGTGATGGGCTCGAATCCTTATAAGCGCAACGGCAACTATAACTACGTGCCTCAGTTCTTCACTGATCTGTTTGGCTGCAGCGAGTTCGTCCAGGCCTATAAGGACCAATGGGCTGCCGTGAAGGATTCCATCGTCGAGCGCAACTGGAAGGAGATGGAGAACTATATCGTCAATCTGCGTCGTGCTTGTATGCCGCGCGAATCCAACCGCTGGCCGATTAGCGGCAAGACCTTTAATACGGAGGTGGAGAAGATGCACGAGTGGCTCGAGAACCGCTGCGCATTTCTGACGAATCTTATCGAGAACATCCCGATGCCTGATGATACGCCCATTCATGACGAACAGGTCTGTGGTACAATCACCACCGATGTGACGATGAACTGGTACGATGGCTATCAGCAGAGCAATAAGGTGAGGGTCAGCAAGTCTGACGTGCTGGAACTCATGGGCGTCAGTGAGTCGGAATTCAATGAGGGCAACGTGACGATTGTGCCGCTGATGAATGACGGCAGCGAGGGTTCGAACGGTACCAATGGAGTATTTGGTGGATGGTTCGACGAGAACGGCGAACCTGGTGCCTATGCTCAGGGTCACGTTTATATCGAGGTGTTCAACGACCTGTGGAACTGGGACTGCGGCCTCTATCAGAACAACTGCTACGACGAGGAGCACACTGTCACGATGCAATATCAGTATCCCTACGACGGTGTCCTGAAAAAAGTCAATGTCGATGTCCACTTCACCATTGAGTGGAACGGCGGCGGCTGGTGGTGGTAAGAATAATGAGTAATGAGAAATGAATAATGAGTAATGAGAAATGAGTAATGAGTAATTTGTGGAAGTCACGAGCAACTGCGTGAAAAGTACGACTCTGGGCAACTATTTCTCAAATTCTCATTCATTCAAAGTGAAGAAAATACTCAAATTCTTATTAATTCAAAGTGAAGAAAAATCTCTAATTCTTAAATTCTTGATAAAAATATAAACAGGGAACTTGAAACTCGGCGGCTAAGTGCGCCAGAAGAGCAAATCTCTTGCCCCTTTGCCCCTTGCCCCTATAAAACTTCCAATATGAAACGAATACTATTCATGCTGAATCTGCTCGTGCTGGCAAGTACCAGCACCTGGGCGCAAAAGACAGTTTACATCCCCGACGAATGGCGTCAGCAGCGTTCCGACACGCTGCTCTATGCTGAGTCTGACCCCGATAACCAATACACTTGGTCGAAGTCGCGCAGCATCGAGTCAGACAACGTCATCATTTTCTGGGACAAGTACTACGGCACGAAGAAGCCCAACGAACTGCCTACTTCCAACTTCTACTATGTCGACATTAACGACCTGCTGCAGAAGTGTGAAGATTTTTTCGACCTCGAGATTAACCAGTTGGGATTCGTTGACCCCGTCAATTCCAACCTCGCAAAATACAAGGTGATGGTACTCATGAACCACACCAACACGTGGACCTGCTACGGTGGTGGCTACGACTTCGAAGTTTCGGCGCTGTGGCTTAATCCCGCTACTTGTAAGCCCGTTGGCCATAGTGTTGCTCACGAGGTGGGACACTCTTTCCATTACATGTGCTACGCTGAGGCGAGCAACCACAGTCACTGGTCGTCGTCCACCATCGGCACAGGTTTCCATCTGGCCGTCGGCAATGGTCAGGCCGTCTGGGAGCAGACTGCCCAGTGGCAAGCCAATCAGTCCTATCCCGAACTGATGTACGACCAGAGCATCAATGTGTTCCGCAACAGCCACAACTACGCCTACAGCCATGAGTGGCACCGCTATCAGTCCTACTGGTTTTTCTACTATCTCTGCCAGCACTATGGTGACATCAAGACCGTTGCCAACGTCTGGAATCAGCCGATGACGGGTGCCGTTGACTTCAATCAGTCGCTCATGGCGCTGAAGGGACTCTCCGTCGACGAACTCTATCGTCTCTATTTCGACTACGCCTGCCGTTGTGCTACGTGGGATTTCGACGCCTGTGCGCCTTATCGCAAGAGTTACATCGGCGACTTCAACTATCGCTGCGTCCTGACCGACGACGGCAGTTATCAGGTTGCCTACTCCTCCTGTCCGCAGGGCACTGGCTTCAATGTGATTCCCCTTCAGGTGCCTGAGGCAGGAACCGAGATTACTACTCATCTCACGGGACTGCGCCCAGGAGCGGCGCTGCTCGACCTTGACCCAGGTGAGTATCTCGACGGCAACACGCAATTCGTGAAGACAGACAATCGCCGTTACGTGCTTGGTGCAGCCCGCAACTATCGCGGTTTCCGCATGGGCTATGTCGCACTGATGAAGGACGGTTCGCGCCAGTATTTCTCTGCCGACAGCATCTATTGTCAGGGCAATGGCAATACGCCGATGACTGCCGACTATACGATGACCCTGCCCGAGGGTGTCAGCCAACTCTGGCTCGTCGTCTCGCCTGCCTTGCGCGAGTACGTGCAGCATAAGTGGAACGAGCAGATCTCTGACGACGATATGTGGCCCTATAGTTTCAAACTCGAAGGCACCGATATTGGTTCGCGTGCAATGGTCTATGCCGCAGCGACTATCGACGACCGCGACATTGCCGATGCTACGTTCACCTACGATGTGACGTTCCCACGTGATGCAAGCGCCTATTCGGGCACCACCGTCACCGTGAGCGGTCAGGCTGCCGCAACGCTCGGCACAGCCTTCCAGATGCAGCCCAGCGACATTGCTGGTCGTCTGCAGTCGTGGAGCGCCTCGGGTCCTGCCAATCGCCGCATCATGTTCTACGCTGTCAATCCCGATGGTTCGCTCGCCTCAAGTGGTTCTACCGCCAACGGCTACGGCCACTGGTTCGACAGCACGGGCACTGTGTCGCCCTATGCCAACGGCTATCTCTATTCAGAGTTTGCACCCAGTCAGTTGGTCTTCAGTCTTGGTCAGTATCCTGGCCGACTGGCAGAAGGTTCGAAGTACACTATCCGCCAGGCTCTGCACTATCGTAAGAGCGGTTCGGAGAAGGCTACAGCCCGCTTCATCTTCAACGTCACCATTGACTCCACTACAGGCGCAAGCGCAGTGCTGAAGAGCATTGACTATACTGATCCCAGCACGCTGGGTATCGAGCAACATTCGTCAGCCGCTAGTCAGACCGATCGTGTCAGCGTCTATAGCCTCACGGGTCAGCAGTTGCGTACGAATGTTCCTGCTGTCACCGCCACCGAAGGCCTCCAGCGCGGCGTCTATGTGGTCAATGGTCGAAAGGTACTCGTGAAGTAATTCGTGAACGTATCGAAATAATTAGTTAAATATCAATAAGTTGAATGAATTAGAAATTGTATCGTTATCCTGAAATGTTTGGGAAATTTAATCTGGTGATTAAAGTATGAATCAAATAAAATTATATTAGTTAAATGTAGTTTTAGTTTTCATGGATGCCGTGAGGCACGTGTTTTCATTTAAATAGTTAATGTAATTAGATTTGCGCTCTCATGCCTGTGAAGGTGTGGGAGCGTTTTTTTTGCGCTTCTCCGAACACCTGTCCCTTGAAGGATGGGTCGAGGGTCCCTTATACAGAGCATGCCTTTCGATAGTCGAAAGGATGCTTCCGTATACTCAAGAGCAATGCTCCGCAACCAATAGAGCAATGCTCCGTAACCAATAGAGTAATGCTCTCCAAAGTATAAAGGTGGTTGATTATTTGAATTGAAAATAGTAAATTGTTGTTTGTTGATTGTTGTTTGTTGCATTAAGCACGTACCGACCCTATGCAAAATGCCCTTGATACCTATGGGTTATTATATATTATAATATATAATAAAAATATACTTCTTACAATTTACAATTTTCTACCTATCATTAATTTCAATTTTTGGCGACTCAAGATATTCACACACCTGCTCACTATTCATTTCCAATTAATTTCGACCTTAATGCAACAAACAACAATCAACAAACAACAATTGGCATTTTCTGCTATGTCTTTTTTTGATTTAGGTTGACAGTGATCCCATTATTCCCTGTTGTAGTCGACGCCTACTTTCCTGAACTGGTTGACAAAGGACAAGGCGACCCATGCCGAAGCACAAGTCGCCATAAAGAAAAAGAGGATGTGCCGATGACACATCCTCTTATTGATTGGGTTTGCGGAGATTTACTTCACGATGAACTTCTTGCCATTCTGGATGTAGAGGCCACGAGTAGGCTTCTTCACCTGACGACCACTGAGGTCGTAAATAGCGCCGTTCTTCTTGGTGTCGGTGGCAATATTGTTGATGCCATCGGCAACCTCAGGCGATACGAATCTTACGTAGAAGGTGTAGACCTTGTTGTCGACATCGAAGCAGAACTCACCATCGGCCGTGAAGTCCTCAGCAACATCGTCGCTTGAACCAGATACCAACTTGGTGCCGTCGCTATTGTCGAAGTAGATGTACATGTCGCCGTATTCGTCGTACTTACCAGAGTAGTCGAAGTTGATACCGAGCGAAGCCTTCCAGCCCTTGCTGTACTGACCATCGGTAACACCCTTCAGGAACTCGTTGTCGTCGCTGAGCAGGTCGTCGACTGTGACACCGAGGGCCTCTGCTACGGGAGCGAGGTCGATTTCCTGAGCGTCCTCACTCGGAGTAACGACGCAAGTAACAGATGTGGTTCCAACCACTTCCTTAGCCACAATGCTCTCAACGATGTAGTAGTTGAAGTTGAAGGTAACCATCTCGGCTGTTTCCTCGTTGACGAAGAAGATCTTTGTCTTCAGCACCTCACCGATAGAGCAGCGATTCGGGTACTGGATCATGCTGAACTTACCGCTCTGCTGACCACCTGCGCTGATACCGAACTTAGCATCGGGATCGCCCCAGCCTGCGTTGCGACCGTCGCTGTTGAGCCAGAAGCCCGGGCTCTCAGTGATAGTGTAACTCTTGCTATACTTAGCATTTCCTGCGCGCTCCTCGCCATTCTCATCGAGCGTGTTCAGACCGTAGACAACCCAAGTAGAACCGATGTTCTGCTCGATGAAGTCGGTAGGAATCTCAACGCCCTCAGACCAGCCATAGCCGTTGTCGGGCATCTGCTGGATGTTGATAGTGCGGCTTGCAACCTCAGTGAATTCTCCATCAACAACCTTTTCGGGAACAACAGTCATATTGATGGTGACTGCGTAGTAGTTCTCGCCATTGACGAAGTAGAGAACGGTGCTATACTTCTCGTCGATTGCGATGCGACCAGGATACTGACCAACGTGGAGGAGAGAGAAGTCATTGGCAACAGCGGGCTCAATGAACCAGTAAGAACTGGTGCCATAGCCTACAACGCGACCAACCTCGTTGTACCAGAAACCACCGTTGTTGGCAGTAGAGGTAGCCCAGTTGTCGGAGTCGTCGAGAGCCTGCATAGACATGTTGTCGGTTGTGCAGCCGAGAGCGGCAGCAATGGCATCAACGTCGGGATAGACGTCAACGTGGGTGTAGTTGGTAGCATCGGGCCAGAGTTCGCAGTTGATCTCAGCCTCGCCCATCTTGTTCATACCCTCTGTGCCAGAGCCTTGTTCGCGCTCGTTGATCTTCAGGTTGTAGGTGAACTTGTAAGCCTTGTCGCCACGGAGAACGTAGACGTTGGCGTACCACTGTTCGTTGGCCTTCATGGCGCCAGGATATTGTCCGAGGTTGCAAGAGAGAACGCCTGTCTCAGCATTGTAGGCAAATGCCTCAATGTAGAACTTGTCCTCACCGCCATAGGCAGCAGCAGAGCACTCACCGGTCTCCTCACCATTCTCGTTCTGAACTGCGTGGAGCCAGAATCCAGGAGCGCCAGCGGTAGAAGTGTTGGTCAGCGAGTCCTTCTTCAGACCGCCGCCTTCAGCAACGTCGGCACTGTTGTACCATGTGCAGTAGAGCACGTCGCCCAGCACGTCGGCCAGCAGTTCGCCACTCTCAAAGCCGAGTTTCTCGACGAGGTCGGTGGCCTCAATCTGTACGGCGTCGGCATCGTAGCCAGTACGCGGGAACTGCTCGATGGAGGCAGATTTCTCACCGACGATGTTCAGATCTTTCTCGATGAGCGTTGTGGGAGCAGGAATCTCGGGTTTTGCAATCACGCTGAGCGAAACGGCAAACTTAGCCTCCTGACCATTGTACTTCACAACGAAGTTGCCAGTGACCTTGTCGCCAGCCTTCAGTGTGTCGGGATACTGACCTACGTAGAAGGCGAACACGTCGTTCTCAGCATCGGCTGCTGCAGAAGCGAACCATGTGCCAGCAGTAGCGGGGTCGGTCTGATCCCAAACGCCAGCAGCACCCTCAGAGGTGATGTAGAAACCCTTGTCGTTGGCTGAATACACGTCGGAGAGTGTTCCGTCGGGATTAGCCAGGAAGAGCAGGTTGGCCTCAGGAGCCTCGGCTGCTACGAATGCCGTATAGGCCTCGGCAAACGTTGCGGCATCGGTGCCCAGTGCGGTTGCTACTTCCGTAAGACTGAACTTAACGGCCTTCGTGCGGTAGTCGCTGGTGGGGTATTGTTCAACACCACCGGTGAACTGTGCCTGAGCCGAAACGCCTGCGAAAAGGCAGACGACTGCTGTCAGCAGATTTCTCATTTTGGTAGTAATCATAACATGTTAATTAATTTTAGGTTGATAAATTGAGTATTAATGATTTTCAAATTTGTAAAAGTTTAAAAAATTATTCGGTTTGGTATAGTTCTAATTTATTTCGCAAAACTAATGATTTTTTTTTGAATTAGCAAGAAATTTTCTGTTAAATCGACGTGTTTGGATTATTTTTTTATTTTTTGGACGATTTTTTCAGCGGCTCCATAGGGTGTAAGTGTTAAAATACAATTTTTCAAAAAATTTTTCTAATTATGTTTGCAAATCCTTAGAAAATATTGTACCTTTGTAAGGTTTTTAAGAGACTAACTAATTTTTATCACTTAAAATTGCAGCCTAAATGGAACGCTCACCCTTATCAGTCATGAGGATTGCATGTTTTGTCATCGTCGCCCTGTTCGCATCGACGTCAGCAATGCGTGCCCAGACGGCGACTAATCTGTCGTCGCAGTCAGAAGTGTCGGCCTCGGTGGATTCGGAGGAGCACCCGCTGAGTCTTATCAAAGACAACCGTACTTCGGCCAATTACTATTGGAGTTCGAACCACGGTGAGGAATTTTATGGTCAGTATGAGTATGTGGAGATGGCGTGGGACCGCAATAATGGCTTCACGAACATCCGCGCCTACTGGGCACTGAATGAGGAGGAAGGTGTGCTGTTGCCCACGGATGCCTATGTGGCTTGGTGGAACGGACATGAGTGGGTGAAGGCTGCAACGCTCGCCGCACCCGACGAGACAAACCTCTCGGAGACCGATGTGGAGATGACGTCGAACCGACTGCGTTTCTACATGAAGAGCGAGAAGGCCTGCGGTCTGCGTGAGTTGCGCGTGTATGGCGTTCGCGGTGAGGCCTGCAAGGCTGCAGTGATCGAGGACAACAGTGTCGTGGCCTGGGAAGAGGGCAAGCAGATTGTGCTGGCTCCGAAGGTGACGCTGCCCGACGGCGAGGAAGAAACTCCCATCTGGCTGTGGACACTGCCCGACGGCACGACCGCTACCACAGCAACCATTGTTGCCACGCAGGCAGGACAATACAAGGTGACCTATCTGCGTCAGTGTGGCGCTGAGACCGATTTCTATTATAATGTGTTTGATCCTTCCATCTCCTACGAGTGGCCCGAATATTCACCGACTCTGAACTACGACTTCCGCTGGGAGTATCCCGAACTGTCGGCTCCGACGAAGGGACGACTGCCCGAGAACGTGAACGTGGCGAAGGAGGTGCACGGCGAATGGTGGAGCGTGGCGGTAGGCCCGAAGGCCAACCCGCTGATCACTGAGGAATCGATGCGATTGCTGGCTCAGAAGATGGACGAGGACTTCGCCTACTTCCGCAACGAGTTTGGTTGGCCGCCCGACAAACGCGCCCGAAACGGATACTACAGTCAGGTATATGGTTACGGCTCGGGCCTGAGTTTCGACGCGGGAACTCCCAACACTGCTACTGGCGGCTGGCAGAGCACAACTTATTATAACGGCTCGTCGTGGCCGATGGTGTTCCTGAGTTATTATCCCATCTATTGTTTCGACCCCGAATGCACCTATGGTGACAGGATTGGACAGCAGAATGCATGCGTACATGAAGGTATACATGCGACTTTTGCTGATTTGGACGGATGCAAGCAGTCAGCGTGGTTCCACGAAGGTGGCAACACCTGGCTGCAGGGCGAGGCTGAGTTGGCGAAGAGCGGTGTGGCTCCTACGAGCATGGGCTATCTGAGCGCAGGCAACATGATTGCTCCATTCATGCCGATTGAGTGCTATTCGGGTTGGCTGCTCGACGATTCGTTTGGCGGTCCGAGTGCGGAGGGTGTGAATATGTATAATGGTTCGCAGCAGGTGTGCACCTGGAGAAATCTGCTCGGTGGTGTGCAATACGGCGAACTGTTCCCCCATTTCCTGAGTGAGATTATGGGTCGCGGCGCAATCCCCTGGATCTGGCGCTATTGCAAGACCCGTGTGTTGGAGGGAATGGCTGACTCGCTGGGCGCAAAGCAGATGCGCCACTTGATTATGGAGTATCGCTCCCGTCAGGCACTGGTGGACGTCGGTCAGTGGTCGATGGCCTGCCGTAAGTTGCTCGACGACAACTGGCTGCTGAACGTACAGCAGGAGTGGAGTCCGTATTGGAAGAAAGTAAAAGTCTGGCAGGCTACGCCCTATGCCAATATGTATAAATGTAACGAGGTGGACTCACTGGGCTGGTGGTATCCCGAATGGCGAACGACTCCCGGATGGAGTGGGGCGAACCAGATTCCGCTGCACGTCAGCGGTAACAAGGGTGACCTGATCAGCATTCACTTCAAGCCGCTGGGCAAGAATATGACCTGTCAACTCTGTTTCCGCACCCGCAGGGGTAGGACTTACTACTCGCAGCCGATTGAGGGTGAGGGTGATGTGGTGATGAAACTGCAGGATGTGCCGGCGAACAATGTGGTGTTTGCGGTTGTCTGCAACACTGACTACATCTATCAGGGCGACGCGACGCGCAAGCAGCACTTCGACTATCGACTGAAGATGGGCGAGAACGTCTATATGCCTGGAAAGGCGCAACTGAAGTGGTACGACTACAAGAGCACCATCAAGGATCAGGATTTCATCACTGCCATTGAGAAACCCACTGAGGTGGCAAAGGCTGCTGAGTTCAGGATTGAGCCTGAGCGCACGGTGGTCGGTCGTGGTGAGCGACTCTATATGCACATTGCTGCAGCGAGCAAGTTGCAAGTGCCTGTGAGAATGTTCAATCAGGCAGGACAGATGATTTATTCGCAGAGTTTCATGCGCGATGGCTACTTTGAGATTCCCGCTGACATTGTTCCTGGCATCTATATGCTGCAGGGCGTGAACGGCAAGGAGACATCGGGAGTGAAGATTGTGGTGAAGTAGAGACGACAAGTCAACGAGTCTACAAGTCAACGAGTCTATAAGGTTACGTTTCACTTAGTTTACATGTCGAAAAGATGACAAGATGAATTATAACATGATGAGAGAAAGCAAGTTGATGCTATTTGATGAAGAAAAAGATGAACCGAGAAGATGAAATTGAAATTATGAGTCAATGAGACAACAAGTCTACAAGACTACAAGACAACGAGATGAGAAGAGGACGAGAAAGCAGATGAGAAGACTATGAGTCACAAGACGATGAGAAAGCAGAAGATGGAAAAATAAACGATGATACAAATTAGTGATGTAATAAAACGAAGAGATTAAAAACGAAGGAGGTTCTTTTTCGCGAGCCCAAATGGAATCCCGATGGGGTAGAGGTGAGGGCAATGAATGAAAGAATTAAATTCAAATCAATATATAAATAACAAAAAAGCCTAACATGAAAAGTTACGTACCGAAAAGTAAAGTTGGAGCAGCGGCGTTGTCAGCAATGCTGTTGCTCACTGGTGCCGGACTGTTTCAGTCGTGCGATAAGGACGAGTTAGTCGGTCAGCCATCATGGCTCGGCAACTCTATCTACGAACGACTGCAGGAAGATGGTGACTACGGCTACACACTCCGGTTGATCGATGACTTGAACCAGACGGCAGTGCTCAGCCAGACAGGTAGTAAAACCCTGTTCGTGGCAGATGACGCTGTGTACGATGAGTTCTTCAAGTCGAACTCCTGGGGAGTGCGTAAGTACGAGGATCTGTCGAACGCACAAAAGAAACTGCTGTTCAACAGCGCAATGGTGAACAACGCCTACTTGGTGGAACTGCTCAGTAACGTGAGTGGCAACCCGCCGATGGAAGGTCAGTGCATGCGCCGCGAAACAGCCGCCTCTGTCTTTGACTCGATTTCGCGCATCTATCCCGACGAGATGCCGAACACGCAGTTCTGGGCAAAGCACAAGGAGAAGAAGAACGGAATCGTGCTGCTCCGTGACAACACCACGAAGCCGATGATTCACTTCCTTCCTGTGTTCATGCGTCACAACAACATTACAGACGAGGACCTGAGCATCCTGACCAATGGCGAGTCGAACACGATTGAGGACGCGTGGGTGAACGGCAAGAAACTTGTTGAGCGCGACATCACGTGCAAGAATGGTTACATTCAGCGCATGGATGGTCTGGCCACATCGGCCGACAACATGGTGGAGATTATCCGCTCTCACGCCAACATGTCGCTCTTCAGTTCGCTGCTCGACCGCTTCTGCGCTCCCTACTACGATGAGGCTGCCACGAAGGAGTACAATCGTCTGTACAACAACACCGACTCTGTGTTTACGCTGAAGTATTTCTCTTCGACCGCCAACACAGGCCAGTACGGCAGTCCGAACGCTGGTGAATTGAAGACCGATCCCGATGGCAACACCGTCGACGCCTATCTGGGCTTCGATCCGGGTTGGAACCAGTATATGTACACCAACACCGCAGGTCGCGACCTGCACTACGACGCTGGTGCAATCCTCGTTCCGAACAACACTTCGCTCGACTATTGGTGGAATCACGATGGTAAGGTGCTGCAGGATATGTACGGCACATGGGACAACGTGCCGATGAAGGTGCTGGTGAAGATGCTCGACATCAACCTCATCCGTACGTTCACGGAGACCGTTCCCTCGAAGTTCAACAATATCGTCGACAACACAACGAAGGTGGCCCTCGGCGTGAAGAAGGAGAATGTGGACAGTTGTTTCATGGGATGCAACGGTGTGGTCTATTTATTAAATAAGGTGTTCACCCCTGCTTCCTATGCGTCGGTATCGTTCCCCGCTCTGGTGAATGAGAACACGATGAACGTGATCTACTGGGCCATTGAGAATCTGGACTTTGAGCCCTATCTGAACTCTATGGACTCTTACTACAGTTTCATCATTCCGACGAACAGTGCTATGCTCTACTACATCGACCCCTGTACGTATGGAAATTCGACGTCGGTGTTGTATGAGTTCTATTTTGATACTGATCGCAAGCGCGTGCGTGCGCACAGATATAATTATGACCTCGTGAACCATCAGATCATTGAAGGTGGACGCGACTTGACCGACGCAAGCGACGCTCAGGTGGAGAATCGTCTGCGCGACATGCTCGACAATCTGATTATCGTTGGCAACATCGAGGACGGACACACGTTCTATCGCACAAAGGGTGGTAGCGTGATTAAGGTGCAGAACGCTGGTCAGGAAGGCGTGATGACGCTCGCCGGTGGTCTGCAGATTGAGGACAACATACCGCTGACCGTGACCCGCATCTACGACCAAACGACCTCTGGTAACGGTAAGTCGTACGTCGTGGAGGAGAGCATGCCGATGTCGAGTAAGCGTTCGCTCTATTCGACACTGAACGGCCGCGAGAATTGCACGAAGTTCTTCGACCTGCTGCTCAATGGTGGTACGGCCAATACGCTGCTGAAAGCACGTATGGGCAGTTACACCTGTGCCGACTACAACTGTAGTCTGTTCGATGCCTATAACTACACCGTCTATGTACCGACTGACGCTGAGATTGAGCGTCTGCACGAACTCGGTTATCTGCCCGACTGGCAGGACTATGAGGACCTGACCGCAGAGCAGTTCGATGGCGACAACGACAAGTTGAAGGCAGCCCGCAAGGTGATTGCAGATCGCATTGTGAACTTCCTGAAGTATCACATTCAGGATAACTCGGTGTTCATCGGTGGTGAGCCTCACAACGCTGTGAAGTATGAGACTTCTACGCTGAACCCGAACAACAACCGATTCTTCAGTGTGACGGTGACTTGCGACGACAGCCATATGACTATCACTGACCAGTTGGGCAACACACGCAATGTCGTGAAGGGCAACAACTACAACCTCATTGGTCGCGAATACTGGATTCAGGCTGCGACTAATATCAACTCCACGCAACTTTATAATGCGTCAGACCTGGTGGTTCACCAGATTGACGGTGCTTTGTTCTACGACGATGCACAACTCACCTCGTGGCAGGAAGAAATCAACAATCAAACAACTGAAGCCAAAAGGAGGAGATAAACTATGAAGAAACTAAGATATATCATGCTATCACTGCTCTCCGTAGTGGCTCTCGGTGCTTCGGCGCAGATTACGGCCGTTCACGGTACGGTAGTTGATGAATTTGGAGAACTCACGGGTGCTTCCGTTTGTGAGATTGACGGAGCAGGACGTATTATCGAGGCTACAGTGACCGACTTGAATGGTAACTTCTCGATGCCTATCCGTAATACAAGGGACAAGATTCGCTTCAGTTATGTTGGCTGCAAGACACAGACCTTGCCCATCGACCGCGAGGAATATCAGATTAAACTGACATCAGAGACCAACCTGAAGGAAGTGACGGTTGTCGCCAAGCGTCGTCTGAACAGTGGCGGTCTGGCCATTCCGCAGCGTGAGGTGTCGTTCGCTACACAGACGATTGACGCCAAGCAGTTTGAAGGTCTCGGCATGAACACCATCGACGAAGCCCTTCAGGGTCGTATCGCCGGTCTGGATATCGTGTCGATTTCCGGTAACCTCGGTGCTGGTACGACGATGCGTCTGCGTGGTGCTTCGTCAATCAGTACGTTGACTAATTCGAACCCGCTGATCGTGGTGAACGGTAACACGTGGAACGTGGATATGAGCAACTTCGACCTAACAAGCGCCAATGACGAGCAGTTCGCCCAGTTGCTGAATGTGAACCCTGAGGATATCGCCTCAATCACTGTGCTGAAGGATGCTGCCGCTACGGCCATCTACGGTTCGCAGGGTGCTAATGGTGTAATCGAGATCACGACGAAGCGTGGTACGCGCGGTACACCGAAACTGACCTATTCGCTCCGTCTGACCGGTACGTATCAGCCTCAGGGCTACAAGATGCTTAATGGTGACGACTACACGATGCTGCTGAAGGAGTCGTACTTCAATCCTGAGCAGAACGACGGTGCCGCTAATATCAGCGAACTGAACTACGACCCGACATTCTCGGAGTATGAACAATATAACAACAACACCGACTGGGTGGACGCAGTGACTCAATGGGGTCTGCGCCAGAACCACTATCTCTCGGTGACTGGTGGTGGTGAGAAGGCAACATTCCGTATCTCTGGTGGTTTCGACCACGAGACGGGTTCGGTGATCAAGCAGCAACTCGATCGTTTCTCGACCCGTGTGGCTCTTGACTACTATGTCAGTGAGCGCATCAAGATTGCGACTAACTTCTCGCTCACCTATACTAATAATAAGAAGAACTACGACGGTCTGCTCTCGCTGGCTTATAAGAAGATGCCGAACATGAGCATCTATGAGCAGGATCCAGTGACTGGCGTGGATACCGACAAGTATTACACGATGCTTCAGTCGGCCCCCGACGTGTTTGCCAATGACCAGCGCAGATACGTGAACCCAGTGGCAAGTGCCAATCTGGCTAAGTTCGACGACCGTACGTACGACATCACGCCTGAATTCCAGTTGGACTATCGTCTGCTCGGACTCGATGAGGATCATCATCAGTTGAACTGGCAGGGCCGTGTGTATATGAATATCTTCAATGAGTATATCGACAAGTTCTATCCCAGCGAACTAGTGACAGTTTCGTGGAACAACGACGTGAACTCAGCCTATACGGGAAGTACGAAGAGCGTTGCCTTCAACACGAAGCAGACGCTGACCTTCATTCCTCATTTCAACAACAAGGACCATCAGTTGATGGCGATGGGACGTTTCGAGTTGACCTCAGGTAGTTCGAACGGACAGGGAACCAACGCGGCTCGTCTGCCGTCGGGCGGTATCAATAGTCCTGTTGCCGGTGGACGTGTGACGGGCATGAGTTCGAGTTTCAGCCAGTGGCGCTCGATGTACTACACCTTCTCTGCTCACTATGCCTTCAAGGGTCGCTACGTTGCCGACTTCTCGCTTCGTGCCGATGGTACGACAAAGTTCGGTCCCGACAAGCGCTGGGGTTACTTCCCCGCAGTTTCGCTAAAGTGGATCATCGT
The DNA here is from genome assembly GCA_024697645.1 of Prevotella sp. GTDB lineage: Bacteria > Bacteroidota > Bacteroidia > Bacteroidales > Bacteroidaceae > Prevotella. The sequence goes on along the minus strand of JAILFH010000114.1, from coordinate 34,431 downwards.
CGACGAGCCTTGGATGAAGAACACTCGTGAGTGGCTGTCGATGCTCGCCATTCGTCCCAGTTGGGGTAAGGTAGGTAACCAGCCCGGTCAGGACTATCTCTATGAGAGTATCTATTCTCAGAGCGACCGCTATATCGACATGGGTACGATGAAACCCAACAACATTCGTCTGACCAATCTGCGCTGGGAGACCACTTCGACCTACGACATCGGTGCCGACCTGGGCTTCTTCAATGACAAACTGACGATTCAGGCCGAGTGGTATAGCGCTACACGTCGCGACATGCTGATGCCGACTGTGCGCATTCCGTCTAACACGGGTTACTACGATCTTGCCTATCGTAACGTCGGTTCAATGCGCAACGTGGGTTGGGAGTTGAACGTGAACACTAACCGCATCATCGAGAAGGGCAAGTTCTATGCCGACTTCAACATGACGTTCGGTAATAACTCCAATGAGATTCTCTCGATGGACGAGACTGTGCTGTCGTCGCTCAACACCGAGTTCTATTTCGGTAACCGCGAGGTGCTGCAACGCGTACAGTTGCACAACCCGTTCGGTGCTATCTACGGTTTCCGTTCGAAGGGTGTTTATGAATATCAGTACGACACATTCGCAGCAATGACTCCTGAGGAGCGTTCTGAGTTCCTCGCAGCAGGCCACACGGCTCCTGTCGCCATCAGCGAGACGGGTGAGGTGGTGCTCGACGACGAGGGTAATCCCGTGCGTATGATGTTCAACTACACGAACGACGGTACTGGTAAGAACTATAAGTTCAAGGGTGGTGACGCTATCTATGAAGATATCAACCACGATGGTAACATCAATGCCCTTGATATCGTCTACCTCGGTAGTTCGCTACCTAAACTGACTGGTGGTTTCGGTTTCACACTGAACTACAACCGCTGGAAACTCAACACGCAGTTCAACTATCGTGTGGGTAACAAGATCCTGAACCTTGCCCGTCTCGACGCAGAGGCTATGATTAACAACGATAATCAGAGTCAGGCTGTGAACTATCGCTGGCGTAAGGAAGGTGACGTGACGTCGATTCCACGTGCAATGTATGGTGCTGGTAGTAACTATAACACGCTCGTCAGTGACCGCTTCGTGGAGAATGGTTCATTCCTCCGACTGAACTATGTTCAGTTGTCCTACTCATTTGATCCTAAGGTCATCAAGAAGGTGCTCGGTGTAAACCGCCTGAGTTTCTATGCAAGTGCCAACAACCTCTTCATCCTCACGAAGTATAAGGGTGTGGATCCCGAGGTTGGCTATGGTGGCTACGGAGCCGCTGTCGACGGTGGTCAGACACCTCGCGCAAAGTCCTACACACTTGGTATCACTGTTGATTTTTAATGGTTACGAATATGAAAATGAAACATAATATCATCAAATTGGGCATGATTGGCCTGATGGGCTGTATGACCTTCACATCGTGCTCCGATTTCCTAGAGATAGAACCGCTGGAACTCATCACGCTGGATAAGTTCTGGAATGAGGAAGCCGACGTTGAGAACGTGGTGGCAGGATGCTATTCTGCTATGCAGTCTGAAGCCATTATTGATCGTATGATGGCCTGGGGCGAGTTCCGTTCCGACAACCTCGTCGGTGGTACTGGTGTTCAGAACAAGATTGACCTTTCGAACATCTTCAAGGAGAACATCAATGCCAGCAACGTCTACACAACGTGGGGCGAGTTCTATAATGTCATCAACCGCTGTAACACTGTGCTTCACTATGCACCGATGGTGGCTGAGAAAGATCCTAACTACACGCAGAGTGAACTTGAGGCAACGAAAGCAGAGGTTTCGGCCATTCGCGACCTCATGTATTTCTACCTGATCAGAGCATTCCGCGATGTACCCTATAGCACAGAGCCGTTCCTCGATGATAATCAGACGCTGGATTTGCCGGCAACGAAGTTTGAGGATGTGCTCGACAGTCTGATTCTCGATCTCGAGAGCGTTCAGAACCTTGCAGTGAAGAAATATCCTGTGACGAAGGACTACTATCAGCGTGGTCGTATTACGCAGGACGCTATTCACGCAATGCTTGCCGATATGTACCTTTGGAAGCAGGACTATACAAACGCCGTTCGCTATGCAGATATGGTGATTGCCGCCAAACTTCAGGACTATGAAGACAATTTGAACAAGGCAGGTTCCAATGCAAGCACTACGGACCGTCTGATTGATGGCTATCCACTAATCAACGACGCCTATACGACTGGCAACTCCTACGGCACGGCCTTCAGTTCAATCTTTGGCGCGGGCAATAGTACGGAGAGCATCTTCGAACTCATCTTCATGAAGAATGATCAGATGAAGGCCAACGCCTCTGTGAACAACCTCTATGGTAATGCAACTACGTTCCCGGGCTACGTGAAGCCTGCTGACTTCATTTGTACTGACGTTTCTGATGGACTGTTTGCAGTATTTATGAACAAGTACGACACTCGCTACTATGAGAATCTGCAGCAGGTGGGCGGTTCTGGTACGTTGTATGGCATTAACAAGTATGCTTATACTGATGCCCGCGTGAATACCGGTACTGCTGATATCACGACCACCTATTCGGGTGTCTACACCGATGGTTACTGTCATGCTAACTGGATTGTCTACCGCCTGACTGATGTGATGCTGATGAAGGCGGAGGCTCTGGTGGAGATGGTAAACGCTGAGGACTCTACTGAAGTGGGTAAGGCTCAGGCCGACACGCTGCTAAAGCAGGCCTTCCAGATTGTGAATGCAATCAGCAAGCGTTCGAACTGCTCTTCTTCGGCCAAGGACATCGATGCTACAAACCTGACGACAAAGTCGCAAATGCAGGCTCTGGTTCTTGAGGAGCGTCAGCGCGAACTGATGTTCGAGGGTAAGCGTTGGTTCGACCTCGTTCGCCGCTCGCGCAGAGATGGCAACACGAACTATCTCGTGGGTGTCGTTTCGCGAAAAGGCTCTTCAGGTGGTACGGCCATCTCAAGTAAACTCTCACGTATGGACGCCATCTACTGGCCCTATAACAATGATGAAATTAAGGTGAACAAGAACCTTGTTCAGAACCCAGCCTTTGGCAGTGGTGACAACAATTCTTATCAGAACACCACAAAGTAAAACCGTAAATGATGAAAGTTATGAAGAAATATATTTTGATGCTAATGCTCATCATGGGTATGCTTGTGACGTTGTCGAGTTGTTCCGATGAGCCGGACAAGTCGAATTACTACACGTTCACCGGCCAGATGATGAGTGAATATCTGCAGAGCCATGAGGAGTTCAGCCAGTTCAAGACAATTGTTGAGCGTGCTGGCATGATGGACCTTCTGGCCACCTATGGCGCCTATACATGCTTCCCGCCGACCAATGATGCCGTGAACGCATATCTGTCGAAGCGTGGACTGTCTTCGGTAGAAGAACTTTCCGTTGCTGACTGCGACACCATCGCGCGCACGCACATGGTAGATAATATGTATGCGACCTCCGATATGGAAGACGGTGTGTTGACAACAGCCAACATGAACCGCCGCTATATTGAGGTGACTCACGGACTTGACGAGAATGATAATGCTGTTGTGTATCTGAATGGTACTTCGCACATTATCTTCACGATGCAGGACGACTCAGTGGAGAACGGTATCATGCAGCCCATCACGGAAGTGCTGGAAAGCAGTAACCGCATGATTCTCGACGTGATGCGTCAGAATCCGAACATCGCCCTCTATGTGGAAGCGCTGCAGGCTACGGGTTTGGGCGACTCGCTGTATGCTTATAAAGATCCTTCATGGGATCCCTCTGTCTATCCTCGCTATTTCTACGTTTCGCACGTGAACAAGGAAACGGCTACCGTGCCCGACGAGAAGCGTTCTGGCTTCACGGTGTTCGTGCCGACAGACTCCGTGCTGCGTGAGAAATATGCTATTAATAATATTCACGACCTCTACATGAAGGCTTGCGAAATCTATGATGCAGTCTATCCGGAAGATGCCAATGCAGACTATCACAGTTTTGAGAACATCACACATCCGAAGAACCCGCTGAACCGATTCCTTGCCTATCATATTCTGACTCGCGACGTGAAGGGCTGGAACTATCTGACTCCCGTGAAAGATGTTGGTATTCTGACAACGGTGATGAACCCCGTTGACTGGTACGAGACGATGCTGCCTCACACGATGATGAAGTTCGAGCGTCTGACTGTTCGTCGCTGGGCAGGTACGAGCGTTGTAGGTCAGCGCTACATCAACCGCCGCTACGACGATGAGTTCTCACTTCCCGGTGTGCGCGTCTATGCAAACGTTGAGACTGACTATAAGCAGGATGCTCTGAACGGTCGTTATTTCTATATCGACGATATTGTAGCATTTGATACGAATACGCGCGACATTGTCGATAATGCTCGCATTCGTATGGACTTCTCTACCATCTTCCCAGAGTTGATGACGAACGACATTCGTCTGAACGAACGCAATGGTGGTATGAAGGTTCAGGACCCCGATTACGATGAGACTGCTAAGTACGGACGTAACTACTACTTCCCCAATGGCTATCTAAAGGGTGTGACGCTCAACGAGAATGCTTATTTCGTCTATCGTCGTCCTCACGACTATTATGATAGTTATGAAGGTGATGAGATGAACCTCTTCGGTGATTTCGATATCACATTCAAGATTCCTCCTGTGCCTTATGAAGGTGACTGGCAGATTCGTCTCGGTTTTGCCGCTGAGCCTACTCGTGGTGTGGCACAGATCTACTTTGACGGAAAGCCTCAGGGTATTCCTCTCGACATGACGAAGAATCTTGACCACGCCTCCATTCTGGGTTCCGACTGGAAGTCTGACTATAGTTCTATGACGCAGGAAGAACTCTCTACCGACCAGAAGGTGTTGAAGAACAAGGGTTACTATCGTGGTGCTGCTGGTGGCTACCGCTACAACGGTGCCGGTGGTTCTACTACAGTAATCTTCGCCACTCAGGCCTGGACGGTGCGTCTGGTTATTTGTACGACTCACATCACGCCGGGCGAGGACCACTACTTGCGCATTCGTTCCGTATCGACCAAACAGGGTAATGATAACGAGTTTATGCTCGACTATCTGGAACTTGTCCCGAAGAGTGTCTATGGTGTGACCGATGAGGGACAGATGGAAGACATGCTCTAATCGCAGGTGTTGATATGTTTTTGAATCGAAACTAACAATAAATAGAAGAAAATGAAACAATATCTCAATAAAATAGCATCGGCGGTGATGATGATGGCGGCTGTGGTGTTCGGCTCTTCGTGTAGCGACGAGTGGAACGAGCATTATGAAGAGTCGTCTTCAACTGCCGGCACACTTTGGGAAGCAATACAGTCGCAGGGAAACCTGAGCAATTTCTCCCGTGTGGTGAAGGCTTGCGGTTACGATGCCGTGCTCAATGGTAGCCAGAACTTCTCTGTCTTCGCTCCGACGGACGATGTGTTTTCGTCGGCAGAGGCTGATAGTCTGATTGCTGCTTTCCAGGAGCAGAATGCTCAGGGAACGCGCAGCGACGAGAATACGGTGGTGCGCCAGTTCCTGCAGAATCACATTGCTCTCTATAAGCATCCCGTATCGTCGCTTACGAACGACTCAATCACGATGATGAACAGTAAGTACCAGTTGCTTACGTCTTCTTCGCTGGGAGCAAGTAATTTCCTGACATCGAATGCCCTTTGCAACAATGGTGTTCTCTTCACTGTGGACAAGAAGCTTGATTACTTCCCCAATGTGTTTGAATATCTGGATCATGATAGCGAACTCGACAGTGTTTATAATTTCTTGAACAGCTTTAGCGTCTATGAGTTTAATGCTGCCAAGAGTGTACCTGGTGAAATCGTTGATGGTCAGACAGTCTATCTCGACTCTGTCTCAGACTACACGAATATTCTCTTCGACAAATACGGAAAGATTAATTCTGAGGATAGTACTTACTGGATGGTGGCTCCTACGAACAGCGAATGGAACCGACTTCTGGCTGAATATGAGCCCTATTTCGTCTATGCGAAAACGGTGAACAAGTACGACTCACTTTCGTTCGTGAATAGTCGTCTTGCCATTCTCGGAGGTTCGTTCTTCAGTCGCACCAATCAGCCTGATGTTGCCTTCCGCGATTCTGCTATGTCGACATCGGCTCGTACGCATCGTATGCGTGAGGTTATGGGTGAGAGTAATCCCTATTATATCTACCAGAAGCCTTTCGATGCTGGTGGCGTCTTTGACGGTGCTGAGCAGATAGAATGCAGTAATGGTGTTGTTCTGAAGGAGTCTGACTACAAGATTTCCAAGTATGAGACCTTCATGCAGGAGATCAAGGTTGAAGCCGAGAGCACCTTCTATCTGGACTCTATTGCCCACGCAGTGGACCCGCTGGAGGTAAAGGTGGTTCAGACCGATAATCCTTTCTACGGAAAGATTTCCGGAAACACATTCGTAGAGGTGATTCCTAATCCCGCTACGGCCGCTGTATCGGTTCGTTTCAAGATTCCCAATGTGCTCTCGAATGTTCCTTACGACATCTACGTTGTTACTGTTCCAGGAACTGCTGCTGACACACTCGATATCGAAGAAGGAAACAAGCCTACCATCGTGCGTCAGAATCGTCTTGAGTGGCTCGATGAGAATGGCTCTACTTCTTTCCAGCGTCCGAAACCCGGTATTGAGACAAAGGGAGGCGTTGTTGACTCTGTTCTCTTGGCTGAGAGCGTAGTTTTCCCGACTTGTTCGAGTGGCCTGACTGAACCTCAGGTGAAACTGACACTGACAACTCAGGTTACGAACAAGCAGACGGCTACTCACACTCGTACTCTCCGCCTTGACTGTATCATCTTCAAACCCCATCAGGATGCTACAGACGAAGAGAATGCAAAGCGTAATGTAATCAACTAACCTTTAAGAATAGATACGAAATGAAAAGATATATTGTATTTTGCCTATCACTCCTCATACTGTGCGCTGCACCCGCTGTGGCGCAAGAGGACGACAGCGAAGAACTGTCAGCCCCTAGAAGGGAGAAAGTGGTAAAGCCACGTAAGCAATATCCTACACGAGTTGTTAAAGGTCGTGTACTGAATGCTACAACCAAAGCCCCCGTATCGGGTGCTATGGTTCGCGCGGCAGAGGTTGAGGGCTACAGTGCGCTTTCACATAGTGATGGTACCTACGAACTGAAGGTTCCTCTCTTTGCTACGTCACTCGAAATCTCGGCTCCTGATCGCAACATGACGAAGATGGGTCTTTCGCCTGATGAGCAGCAGCGCGATGCTTTGCTCTATCCGTCGACCTTTACTTCTGAATATGTTCAGGGAACGAACGTCACATCCGACGAAACGACTTCCGACTTCCGTTTCTCCAATGCAGTTTCCATTGAGGAGGAAGTACAGAAGCGTCTCGGTGCCGATGTGCACGTGATTACCCGTAGTGGTACGCCCGGTATCGGTAGCGTGATGTTCATGAATGGTCTGAACTCTCTGAACATCAATGCTCAGCCGCTGATCGTTGTCGACGGCGTTATCTTCGACCAGCAGTATAATCGTACAACCCTGCACGATGGTTTCTTCAACGACATTCTCGCCAATATCAGCCCTGCCGATATCGAGAGCGTCAACGTAATCCGCAATGGTACGGCTCTCTATGGAGCAAAGGGTGCCAATGGCGTGATTCAGGTGAACACTCGTCGCAACCACAGTATGGCAACCCGTATTACGGCAAGCCTCTCGGGTGGTGTGACGCTGGAGCCGAAGTTTGTTGATGTGATGAATGCAAATCAGTATCGCAGTTATGCTTCCGATCTGTTGCAGACAACTTACACCACGATTAAGGACTTCAAGTTCCTGAACGAAGATCCCAACTATTACTACTATCCACAGTATCATAACAATACTGACTGGAAGGACTATGTCTATCGTACTGCCATCACTCAGAACTACAGCATCAACGTAGAAGGTGGTGACGATGTGGCTGACTATAACCTCTCGCTGGGTTACATCAACAATCAGAGCACACTGAAGGACAATGCGATGAGCCGTCTGAATATCCGTTTCAATACCGATATTCATCTGACAGATAAGTTCAGCATTCGCTTTGATGCTTCGTTTGCCAACCAGACTCGTAACCTCCGCAATGACGGTGCCCCCGAGAACTATACTGAGGGAACTCCCACATCGGCTGCATTCCTTGCTTACGTTAAGAGTCCTATGCTTAGCCCCTATACGTTTGCCAATGGAATTATTTCTGACAACTACGTAGACGTTACTGACGAGAGTTATCTCGACGAGGCTCTTGCTGACTATGCTAATTACAACTACCAGTTGGCTAACCCGCTGGCTGTCAACGATTTTGGTGAGGCTGAGAATAAGAACCGCTTTGAGAACTCGATGATTAACCTCTCGGTGACTCCGAAATTCCAGTTCAACAAGCATCTTGCTTTGAGCGAGCACTTCAGTTACAACCTCGTTAACACGAACGAGAAACTTTACGTTCCTCTGAATGGTGTTCCTTCTTACTATGTTTCCAGCGTGAACTCCTATGTGAATAACGAGGTTCGCTCGATGGCAGGTAAGCAGAACTCTGTGATGAGTGATACGCGTCTTGATTGGAACAATCGTTATGAGGCTCACTACCTTCACGTATTCGGTGGAGCCCGTATCAACTGGGAGAGTTATACGCTTAGTTCACAACTCGGCTACAATACCAGCAGTGATAAGATTCCTTCAATCAGTTCAAGTCTGGCACACGCTCAGACCTTCGGTAACAATGATAATTGGAACTCAATTGCTTGGTACGCTCAGGCCGAATATAACTATCTGCAGCGCTATTATCTGCAGGCTAACCTCACTGCAGAGGCTTCGTCTCGCTTCGGCGAGGATGCCGACAACGCACTAAAGGCATTCGGTGTTGCATGGGGTATTTTCCCAGGTGTTCAGGCATCTTGGGTGATGAGCAATGAGTCTTGGTTCGCAAAGGTACGTGGTATCGACTACTTCCGTCTTACAGCAGGCTTCGATGTCAGCGGTAACGACGATCTCGACTACTATGCTGCTCGAAGTTACTTCAGTTCGAACAACTTCCTTGAGGATGTTTCGGGTCTGTCCTTCGAGAACATTGGTAACACCAATTTGCAGTGGGAGACCACGAAGCGCTTCAATGCAGGCTTTGAGGGTAACTTCATCAACAATCGCCTGAATGTTCGCTTCAACTACTTCCGCAGCAAGACCGACCATCTGCTGATGTATCAGTCGCTTGGTTTCCTTTCGGGTCTGGAGCGCAACTGGACTAATGGTGGCGCCATGAAGAACGAAGGTTTCGACGTTACGGCTGTTGGCAAGGTAATCTCGCTGAAGGACTTCCAGTGGGAACTTGGTGCAAGCATGGGTCACTACGTGAACAAGATTACGGAACTTTCTGACAATCAGAATGCATTTGAGACAAGCGTCTATGGTGCATCTATCCGCACTGAGATAGGTAAGCCCGCAAATATGTTCTACGGTTACAAGACTCAGGGTGTCTTCGCAACGAGCGAGGAGGCTAATCAGGCTGCGCTGTACATTCTTAATACCAATGGCGTTGACCACGATTACTTTGGTGCTGGTGATATTCACTTTGCCGACCTCAATGGCGACAATCAGATTTCTGAGGCCGATCGTACGTTTATCGGTGATCCTAATCCCGATATCTACGGTAACATCTTCACTTCACTTGCTTATAAGCGCTTCAAACTTGATGTCAATTTCAACTATTCGTTGGGTAATGATGTATACAACTACATGCGCTCACAACTTGAGGGAGGTAGCCGCTTCATGAATCAGACCACTGCACTCACACGCCGCTGGCAGACTGAGGGTCAGGTGACTGATATTCCTAAGGTTACTTTCCAGGATCCTATGGGCAACAGCCGCTTCAGCGATCGTTGGATTGAGGATGGAAGTTATCTGAAGTTGAAGACCATCACGCTTTCTTACACGCTTCCCATGCACTCAACACTGTTGCAGGGATTCCAGTTCTGGATTCAGGCTAACAACCTGCTTACATTCTCTAAGTATCTTGGTGCTGATCCTGAGTTCTCGATGACTTCTAATGTCATTGGTCAGGGCATCGACCTCGGTCGTCTGCCGCTCAGCCGCAGTTTTGTTGCTGGTGTGAAGATCAATCTGTAATGGAATTGCATAATGATTAATGATTTAAGAAAATACATGATTATGAAGAAATATATTTTAATGATCAGCGCAATCTGCGTCATCTGCGGTTTCACTGCCTGTAGCGATTTCCTCGATCAGGAGTCTGATCAGGTAATCTATGCTGATAAGAGTCATCTTGACAACGCAACTGATACATTGTGGTCTGTAGCCGGTATTCTGAATAAGATGCAGGTGATTGCTGACCGTACTATCTTGCTGGGTGAGATGCGTGGTGATCTTGTTGACATTAACTCCAACACGTCTTCTGACCTGCGTGATGTTGCCTTGTTCAACATTGGTGACGACAATATGTATAATTCACCACGCGATTACTATGCCATCATCAACAACTGCAACTACTTCATTGCTAAGGCTGATACTGCTTTGCGCAACAACCGCAATGAGTACATCTTCATGAAGGAGTATGCAGCCGTGAAGGCATTCCGCGCTTGGACCTATCTGCAACTGGCCCTTAACTATGGTCAGGTTCCTCTCGTTACCGATCCCATTCTGTCTAAGGCTGAGTCGGAGATGGATTATCCGAAGTATGGCATTGCCGAGATTTGTGATTATTTCATCGACGACATTGCTCCTTACGCCGACGTTGAGACTCCGGGCTATGGAACTATTCGTAACACTGATTCGAAGTTGTTCTACTTCCCAATCTATGTGCTTCTGGGCGACCTTAACCTCTGGGCAGGTCATTACAAAGAGGCTGCTCTCAACTACTACAAGTATTTGAGCACTCATAATGGCACCAATACTGCTTCTCCAATCAGTACCGGTTCAGTTCGCTTTATGGACGGAACCCATTGGCAGGACGTTCGTGATGGTTGGTCGATGAGTTCATTTATTGGAGAGAACCACCTTACCTATCCTGAACTGATCACGATGATTCCTGGTGACTCTATTCCTTCGGAGGGTAACTATAGCGAACTGCGTAATCTGTTCAATGCTTATGAGTCGAATGAGTACAAGGCATCTATCGTTCCTTCTCAGCGCATCATTGAACTGTCGTCTGCTCAGAAGTATTGTCACGTAACCGCTTCTGGTGAGGTGACTTATGCTCCTGAAGGGTTGGACGAGTATCGCTCAGGCGACCTTCGCTTCCAGTCAATCTATAAAGTAAATGAGAACCGTATGGTTGGTACTCATCGTGTGACTGAGATAGGTATCACTAAGTATTCTACTCGTAACGTTCACGTCTATCGTCTGGCAATGGTTTATCTGCGCATGGCTGAGGCACTTAATCGTGCAGGCTATCCGCGTTTCGCTTTCCAGATTCTGAAGACTGGTGTTAACAACGAAGTGATTGAGAATGATGTGATTCCTTACTATCGTAATGATAGCACGTGGATTCGTCAGTTCGACTTCCCCAACACGCTCTATATCCTTGAGACAACTGCTAACAGCAATAACGAGAATACTATTGGTATCCACTCACGTGGTAGTGGTTATAGCAGTTTCAATGACTATTATGTTATGCCTGAGGATACGCTCATCACAGACTCTCTCCAGCAGATTGCCTACCAGATTGAGCAGGTTGAGGATCTCATTGTTAATGAGGAAGCACTTGAGTTTGCTTTCGAGGGACAGCGTTTCTACGACCTTATGCGTGTAGCATTGCGTCGAAACGATCCGTCGTTCCTTGCCAATCGTATCTATGCTCGTCGTGGAGGTGAGAACGATGCAACGATGCATTCTCTCATCCAGGTCGACCTTAATGATACCCGTAGTTGGTATCTCAACTGGCAGGATAAGATTGGTCTCGGCTATTAATATTGTATAGTAAAAAACTGTATAAAACTGTTGATGGGGATGGGAATTGAATCCCATCCCCGTCTTCTTTGATGGATAAAAACTAAACAGGAAGTCATGAAGAAGTTTCTTATTGTATTGTCTTGTCTGCTGCCGTGTATGGCTTTCGCACAGAAGAAAATTTTCATCCCTGAGGATCTTCAGGGAATGAATCTGAATGATACCGCTTCGAAGTGGTGTTATCAACGGTCTGTACAGACCGAGAATCTTATATTTTTCTGGGAGAAAGGATTTGGCGATGATCTGCAGAATCCACCCAGTCTTGAGGGGCATCCTATGCGATTCGACCTTCAGAACTTGGAAGAGCGAGTTGAATCGTTCTACCATTTCTTTCGCGACACGCTGAAGTTCACGCTGCCAGGTTCAAAGTCTGAGCAATATAAGATGATGGTCATGATTATGTACTCGCTTGACGGCACTGCTTACGGCGGTACCTACGATGACTTTATCGGTGCGCTATGGGTGGCACCCAATCGTATTCAAGACCGTAAACTCAACTGTCTTGCTCACGAACTTGGACATTCTTTCCAGTTGCAGATTCCTGCCGATAAGACGGGAGAGGCTTGGGGAGGTTCAGGCTTCTACGAAATGACTTCACAATGGATGTTGTGGCAAGTGAACCCAGATTGGGTCAAAGACGAACAGTATCACTTCGATGCTTTCAAGAATCTAACCCACAAGGCTTATCTTGCGATGGATAACATCTATCATTCGCCCTATGTCATCCAATGGTGGAGCGACCTTCGTGGTAAGACGGCTATTGGTGATCTTTATCGGGCAGGTAAGCGAGGTGAAGATCCCGTGATTACCTATAAGCGGCTCTATGGCCTTTCTCAGAAAGCATTCTGCGATGAAACCTTCAGAGGCTATCAGCATCTCGTGAACTTCGACTTCAAGCATGCTCAGAAGGAAACACGTCCTTATGCTTGTACTTTCACCTGTAAACTCGATACACTGGCGGATGGATGGCTTCGTCCTGAGAATCTTCCTGAAGAGTATGGATTTAATGCTATCCCATTGCCTTTGGCTAAAAAGACTCGCATCGAGTTTGTTGGCGACCGCGTACGTTATGGATTTGTCGGAGTGACTACTGAGGGTGAGAGCATCTATGGCGAGATGAATAATTCTGAGTTCCGTGTGCCGAAGGGTAAGCAACTCAAGCATCTCTATCTTGTAGTCATGGGAGCACCTAACGAACACGAACAACTCTATCGCCATCGTGGGCGTGGTGGCTATGGATTTGAGAATGCACCTAAACCTACAGTCTTCCCTTATCAGTTCCGGTTGAGGAAATAACTCAGAGGTTCATTCTCTTCTGATGTTCCCCTTAATTACACTTTTCACTCATAACTCTGCACTCTCAACTCTGCACTCTTAACTCTCAACTAAACAATGCTCTTTCGCCGCAGCATAGTACTTTTGTGCTTGGGCTTATTATTATCAGTTAAAGCCTTTGCCGTTTTCGATTATGTTCGTTTCCGCAACTTGACAGTTGAGGACGGCTTGCCGTCGAATACGGTTCGCAATATCGCTCAGGACAAAGATGGTTTTATCTGGATGGGAACTGATAATGGACTCTGTCGCTATGATGGAGTATCATTCCGTCTTTTCCGCAATCTGGAGAACGGAGTTAATCAGTATGTTTCTTGCTTATTGGCTGTTGAAAGCGGCCTTTATGTCGGCACCGACAATGGTGCATTTTTCTTTGATTTTGTTTCTGAGTCTTTTAGGCGTATTATTCCTTCGGTTAAAGGTGGAATTAGTTCGTTCGCTGCTGATAAAGAGGGTAATGTTTGGGTGACGATGATTCGTGATAGCATTTATTGTTATTTGCCTGAATCTGATCAGTTCTTGGCTTATAAGAGCCCAGTTAACAGGAATTTTGTCTCAAAGGTTTTTGTTGATCTCAACAATCAAGTCTGGTTTTATACCAATTCCTCCCAATATATGTTGTATCGCTTCAACAAAGCCACTGAGCAGTTCCAGTTTGTAAAGACAGATATGCCTGATGCCGATGCAGGTTGCTACGCAATGACGCAAACTACTGATGGTCGTTTTTGGATAGGTACGTGGAATGGAGGTCTTTATCTTTTAGATGACAATGACCACGTCGAACAGTTCTTCAATCCACGTCTCTCTATGGTCGGGAGCCATATTCATCAGTTGTCTGAACTTCCCAATCATCATTTGTTGATTAGTTGCGATGAGGGACTAATTGACTTCAACCCTCAGGATCGTTCATGGGTACTCATTTCTGATCCAGAACACAGTGAGGCAATCAACAATCGTTTCGTTTATTCTTCTTTTGCCGACAATGAGGGTGGTTTGTGGTTTTCTACTTTTTATGGTGGAGTAAACTATCTTTCTCCTGTATCTGAGCGATTCGTTTCTTTTCAGAATCGTGAGGGGCTACAGGGTTTAAGAGGAAGTGTGGTTGCTCGTTTCTGTGAAGATAGTCGCGGGCGTATTTGGATTGCTTCTGACGATGGCGGACTGAATTGCTTCAAAAGTGGTAAAAGCGATACCTTCCTCGATTTTCCGAATCGTCAACAACTTCAGCGATATAATATTCACGCCTTTTGTATCGATGGTGAGAATCTGTGGATAGGAACATTTGCTGATGGTGTGTTCTGTATGGACGTCAACTCAGGCCGGATGGTTCATTATACTATTAAGGAAGGACTTGCTGATGACAATAGTTATGCGCTATATCGTGATAGTGAGGGACGCATTTGGGCGGCCACTATGCAGGGTGTATGTTTTTTCAATCGTGAACAATCCAAGTTTCAGGTTGTTAAATTATTAGGCGCTCTCACAATCGATATAGATGAAGATCCACAAGGCAACCTTTGGTTCTCAACGCAGGGCGGTGGCCTTTGGCGCTATCAGCCTAAGAAAAATATTTGGAAGAACTATGTTCATCAGCCTAATGATACCACATCGCTTCCCAGCAATCAGGTGAACTGTGTCGCAATCTCCTCCGACCATCGTTTATGGGTGGGAACGGAAAGTGGACTGTGTTTCTATGACGCATCTTCAGATAGTTTCATTCCCCAGTCCCTTGATGCTCCGAGCAATGATGTTCGAGGCATCATTGAAGATGGACAGTATCTTTGGTTTTCTACTGCTAAGGGTATTGTGCGCTACAATAAGGAGCGGGATGTCCTGATTTTCAATAAGTACGATGGACTTGTGAGCGAACAATTCCAGCCGAATTCCTGCCTGAAAGCATCGGATGGTCGAATCTATTTTGGTTCCGTTCGTGGTTTTAATGCATTCTACCCCTATCACATTCGTGTGAATAGCATGCCCCCTAAGGTGTTTATTACGGGACTGAAGATATATAATAAAGAGGTGAAAGTGGGGGAGAAACCACTCACTTCTTCCTTGAGCCATCTCGATGAACTCAATCTTTCCTACCGCGACAATATGTTCTCGTTGTCGTTTGCTTCTCTGAGTTATTGCTCTCCGGAGAAGAATCAGTATGCTTATATGCTTGAAGGCTTCGATAAGTCGTGGAACTATAGCGGAAGTCGTAACGAGGCATCCTATACGAATGTTCCTTCGGGCACATATACTTTCCGCGTTCGTGCAACCAATAACGATGGTGTATGGAGTACTGATGAGGCACAGTTGAAGATAGTTGTTCATCCTCCGTTCTGGTTGTCATGGCCTGCAAAGATTCTCTATTTGTTGTTGGCACTTCTTGCTATCTACGGCTACACTCAGTTCCGTTTGCGCAAGGCCGAACAGCGTCACCAAAAGGAACTGAAAGACATCAACGATCAGGCTGAGGCCGATGTGCGTGACGCTCGTTTGCATTTCTTCACGATGATTGCGCATGAGATTCGAACGCCAGTTTCACTCATTATCGGTCCTCTTGAGACCCTGAAGCAAAAACCAGGGTGGAATGAGTCGCTCAATATTATTGACCGCAATGCCCATAGACTATTGACATTGGTTAATCAGTTGCTTGATTTCAACAAGGTGCAGCAGGAAGGTTTTTCTATGAATTTCTCCAGTCATCTGATTGCTCCGGTCATTCAGGCTGTAGCAGAACGTTTTGAGCCAACGTTGAACCAGAACAACATCACTTTCCAAGTTGAATATCCCGATGAGAATTTCTCTGCAGTCTTTGATGACGAGGGTCTGACGAAAGTAGTCAGCAATCTTATGGCAAATGCTGCTAAATATACTCACGACAGAATTCTTCTTTCGTGTGAGGTAGATCCTGATAATCAGTACTTCAGGATTATCGTTGAGGACAATGGCCTGGGCATTAGCAAGGAAGACCGAAAGCGCATTTTCGATGCGTTCTATCAGGCTCGCGACAATAAGCCTGGAACAGGCATAGGACTCTCCATCGTTAAGACGATAGTTGATCAACATCATGGTGATGTCAGTGTGGAGTCGGAGGAAGGAAAGGGTGCTCGCTTTGTGGTTACGCTTCCAGTTTCGCAAGATGACGGAGAAACTTCTTCTGTGAATCTTTCTGACAAGAAGACGACAAATGGTGAAATCCGAAACGTGGCTCCTGTTATTCCTGATGAAACCGAGGGAACTTCAGTGGTTCTCATCGTTGAGGATGATGCCGATATGCTTTCCTTCCTCGCAAGCCACTTCGCGAATGATTATACAGTCCTTACAGCAGCGAATGGCGTCGAAGGATTGCGTCAACTTAGTCAGAACACAGTTACTTTGATTGTTAGCGACTGGATGATGCCCGAGATGGATGGTGCGGAGTTTTGTCGTCGTGTACGTGATGATCGAAACACGAGTCATATTCCGCTAATCATGCTGACTGCTAAGACCGATGATGATTCAAAGACTTTGGGAATGAACATTGGTGCTGATGCCTACATCGAAAAGCCGTTCTCTCTAAAGTTCCTCGATGCAACAATTCGCAATCTCATCAATCGGCGTCGCGAACTCATGCGACGTTTCTCTCAGTCACCTGATGAACCTATTAGTCCCCTTGCAACAAATGAGGTAGACGATGAGTTTCTCACGCGCATGAATAGCATCATTGAGGAGAATATCTCCAATTCAGAGTTGTCTGTGGGTTTCCTCGCTGAACAGATGAATATGAGTCGTAGTGGACTTTTTGCTAAGATCAAGTCTATTGCTGATGTTACCCCTAATGAGATGATTCAGATTGTGCGTCTGAAGCGTGCTGCCCAACTGATTTCTGAGGGTAAGTATCGAATCAGTGAGGTCAGTTATATGGTGGGCTTCAGTTCTCCATCTTATTTTTCGAAGTGTTTCCAAAAGCAGTTCGGCAAGAAACCAGGTGAATTTTCGAAATAAATATCAACAATATGAACAAAACCAGATTTACTTACAAACCAGTTAAGAAGTTCTTGATGGTGTCAGCAGCCATTATGATGCTTCCAGTCCTTGGAACTTCAACATGTTTAGCCCAGGGCACAGTCGAAGACTACAATCGTGCTTATTCACTCCAGTCTAGATTTTCTACGAAGAATGTTTATCATTGGGCACAGAATATTCAGTGGGTAGATTCCACCCATGTGTTTCACTATTCCATACAAACTCCTGAGGGTCAGAGGTTTATCCTTCGTGATTTAGACCAAAACTCTAAGCAGGAATTTGCTTCAGAGAAGGAACTGAATGAGGCTCTGTCTGCTTTTCGTTCTCCTCAGCCTGAGCGCCAGCGTCGCTTTGGAAATCGCCCCAATGGATGGGGTGGGAGAGGTACAACTCCGTTCCGTCAGCAACAGCGCCATTGGATGGAGGTAGATGAGGAACAGGAACAGCGATTGGCTACTTCGCCTGATGGCAAGTTGGAAGCATGGGTTGAAGGCTACAATATCGTCGTTCATGAGGTTGGACGTCCTTATAGCGAAAAACGCCAGATTTCTCAGGATGGAACTATTGGCAACTATTATAGCAATCGTATCTATTGGTCACCTGATTCTCGCAAACTTTTCGTATGCAAACGTCAGCCTGTAGAGAAGCGATACGCCTATTACGTGGAATCTTCACCTCAGGACCAGTTGCAACCCATTCTTCACAAACAGGAATATGCGAAACCTGGTGATGAACTCCCACAGCGCACTCCTTATATATTTACTCTAACAGTGGATTCTTCAAATGCATCGGGTCATAAGACGATTCTTGCCGAAAGAAAAGATGCTGGCGAGGGCGCTCTCCCTAATCAGTATGATCTTGAATGGTTCCAGTGGACACCTGATAGCCGCTATGTTACGATGGAATATAATCAGCGTGGTCATCATCTCTATCAACTTCTGGCAATGGATGCAGAGACGGGCAGTCTGACTCCTCTTATTGAGGAACGTTCTGAGAAGTTTGTCAACTACAACCGCCTCTGGCGTCGTTGGCTGAAGGATGGACGTTTGCTTTGGATTAGCGAGCGTGACAATTGGAATCATTTGTATATCTATTCGCCTGCAGCAGTTTCAAAGAAGCGTAAGGCCTCAAAGTCAAAAACTTTGAACATTCAGGAGGCTTCTCCTGCTTCGCTTCGTTTCCCTCTTTCCTGCAAGCAGATTACAAGTGGTTCTTGGTGCGTGCGTGAGGTTCTTCACGTAGATGAGGAGTCTCAAGTCATCTATTTCACGGCTTCAGGCTATCATGCAAATGAAGATCCCTATAATATTCATTACTTCACGGTTCGTTTCGATGGTACTGATTTCCAGGAACTTACTCCAGAGGAAGGAAACCACCGGGCATCTTTCTCCCGCGATCATCAGTATCTTGTTGACACCTATTCTTCGCCTGATAAGGCCCCTGTAACTAAACTATATGCATTAGGAAGTACATCAAATGGACAGGCTGGGGATGGGCTCCTTCTCGAATCTGCTGATATCCAGCCATTGCTTGCTGAGGGTTGGCGCGCTCCTGAGGTTTTCGTGGCTCCTGGCCGTGATGGTAAAACGCCTATGTGGGGAGTTATTCAACGTCCCACCAATTTCGACCCATCGAAGAAATATCCTGTTATTGAGTATATCTATGCAGGCCCTGGTGATGCTTACACTCCGAAGTCGTTCAGTGTCTTTAACTGGAATATGACCCCATTGGCTGAACTTGGTTTCATTGTTGTTCAACTTGATGGAATGGGCACTTCCTGGCGTGGTAAGGAGTTTGAGGAGGTTTGCTATAAGAACCTCAAGGATGCTGGATTCCCCGACCGTAAAGCATGGATTCGTGCTGCAGCCGAGAAATATCCTTATATGGATGCAGACAATGTTGGCATTTTCGGTGCTTCGGCAGGTGGACAGGAGTCGACGACTGCTGTACTCCTTCATGGTGATTTCTACAAAGCAGCCTATTCTTCCTGTGGCTGTCACGACAATCGTATGGACAAAATCTGGTGGAATGAGCAGTGGATGAGTTATCCCATCGATTCCTCCTATGTAGAATGCAGTAATGTCTATCACGCCTCTAAACTTGAGCGTCCACTGATGCTTGTTGTTGGCGAACTCGACGACAATGTTGACCCTGCCAGCACTATGCAGGTAGCCGATGCCCTGATTCGTGCCGGTAAAGATTTTGAACTTGTCGTTCTACCAGGCGTTCATCATACTATGGGAGAGCGTTATGGTGAACACAAGCGCTACGACTTCTTTGTCCGCCACCTTCTTGGTGTAGAGCCACCGAAGTGGAGTGAGGTGAAGACGAAGTAATAGAGTGGAATGACGTGATTAATTAAGGGATAAAATATCTATATTTTACTTCTCATTGTAAAGTCGAGATTGCAAAATGGCTTGAGCGTTTTGCAATCTCTGTTTTTTCTAACCTTAATACCTGCATTTCTTGACTTATGTCAAATCGGTTGTTTTGTGGGTTTCGCTAAAAATTAGTACCTTTGCACTCTCAAAATTGAGATTAGTACTAATTAGTAAATAAAATGTTTAAGAGTTTTAGAGGATTTGATCTTGTAGAGGCGTATCACAAGGTGCGCCATGAGAAACGTTTCCACCCCAACAGAGTGTTTAAGAAGACGGCACAGGCACTTTTCGTTTTGTTTGTGACCCTTTTGTTATGGAATCTGCCAACATCGGCTTTCGGCATTGAAGGACTGACTGTTGTGCAACAGCGCATTATTGCCATTTTCGCGTTTGCCACGCTGATGTGGATACTCGAAGTGGTACCATCGTGGGCAACTTCTGTTGCTATCATGGGTCTGATGCTGATATTCACGAGCGATAGTGGTATCAAGTGGATGTGCGACCCCGAGGAAGTGGGCGAACTCCTTTCCTACAAGGGCATTATGGCATGTTTTGCCGACCCTGTTATCATGCTGTTTATTGGTGGATTCATCTTGGCTATTGCTGCTACGAAGACAGGTCTTGATGCACAGTTGGCCAAGGCTTTGCTGAAACCTTTCGGTTCGAAGAGTGAGAATGTGCTTCTGGGCTTCCTGCTCATTACGGGTTTGTTCTCAATGTTCGTTTCCAACACGGCTACAGCAGCTATGATGCTGACGTTCCTTACACCAGTATTCAAACAGTTGCCTCCAGAGGGTAAGGGCCGCATCGCAATGGCGCTCTCTATTCCTGTCGCAGCCAACCTTGGTGGTATGGGTACTCCTATCGGTACACCTCCAAACACCATCGCTATGAAATATCTGAACGATCCCGAAGGTCTGAACATGGGTATTGGCTTCGGTGAGTGGATGTCGTTCATGTTCCCGCTCGTTATTGTATTGCTGATTATCAGTTGGTGGGTACTGAAGACCATGTTCCCATTCTCACAGAAGACTGTTGAACTGAAGATTGAAGGCGGCATGAAGAAAGAAGTTCGTACCTATATTGTCATCGTTACCTTCATCGTCACCGTGCTCCTCTGGCTTACCGATAAACTCACAGGTATCAACTCTTATACCGTTGCATTGATTCCGTTCGTAGTGTTTGCCCTGACAGGTGTCATCACGAAGTACGACCTTGAGGAAATCAACTGGTCTGTTATCTGGATGGTTGCTGGTGGTTTTGCGCTTGGTTATGGTCTGAATTCATCAGGTCTGGCAGCCAATGCTGTTAAGAGCATTCCCTTCGGCGAATTCTCACCGCTGTTCATCTTGATTCTTTCGGGCGTCATCTGCTATGCACTGTCGAATTTCATCTCGAACTCTGCAACTGCAGCCTTGCTCATGCCTATTCTTGCTGTTGTATGTGGCGCTATGGGCGACAAACTTGCTGCCATCGGTGGTACTCCTACAGTGCTCATCGGCGTGGCTATTGCTGCATCAAGTGCAATGGTGTTGCCGATTTCGACACCGCCGAACGCATTGGCTTATGCTACGAACCTCGTAAAGCAGAACGATATGGCTCGAATTGGTTTGGTCATTGGCTTGATCTCCATCGTCCTGGGCTACGTCATGCTTTACTTCATCGCAAAGGCAGGAATAATTTAAGTATTGGCTCTTAGTCTTTAGAACATTTTTATAGTTTTCTTGTTTCTGCTTACCATAGCAGAATAAGAAAATAACAATTCATCATCAACCAGCAAAGAGTTTTGTCGGCTGATGATGAATTGTGTTTTTTTTTACAATTTTTTTTGTTCGTTCAGAAATAATTATTATATTTGCACAATAGTTAAAATCTATCGTTATTTTTTGATTAAAAACTACATAACTATTAGCAAAATGAGTACAGAAGAAAAAACTACTGCGGCTCGAATTAGTCATAAGGAAGCCGCATTTGATCGCAAGCGCCATATTTTTGGTGCCATTATGGGTCCTATTTGTGCCCTTTTAGTTTATCTCACACCTATTGCCGGGTTGTCACCCGAGGCTCACAAACTGCTGGCCATTGTGACGTTTGTTGCATTCTGGTGGATTTGTGAACCAGTACCCATCCCCGTCACTTCACTTCTCGGACCGACCCTCTGCGTAGTTTTTGGTGTCGTATCAGTGAAAGATGCATTCTCTGCATTTGCCAGCCCGATGATTTTCCTGTTCATGGGCGGTTTCTTGATTGCAAAGGGAATGATGGTGAATGGTCTTGACAAACGCATAGCCTATGGCATCATGTCGATGAAATGGGTAGGCGACTCGCCACGTCGTATCTTCTTGGCAATTGGTTTGGCCTGTATGCTTTGCTCTGGTTGGATTAGTAACACCGCCACTGCAGCAATGATGTTCCCCATTGCTCTTGGTCTGCTGGAAGCAATTCGTGAGATGATGGCTGCTAACGGCAAACACATCGACTTGAGAACATATAAATATTCAACAGGTCTGATGTTGATGACGGCCTATGCTTGTTCTATTGGTGGTGTGCTCACCCCGATTGGAACTCCTCCTAATATTATTATGATGGGCTTCATCAGAGAGTTGGCACCCGATGCTCCTCAGATTACCTTCTTTGACTGGATGGTTTGGGGCTCTATTGCTATGATTCTCTATTTCATTGTGACTTATTTCGTTCTTCAGAAGATGTTCCCTGCCGATGTTGAGCACATCGAGGGTGCTCAGGATTTCATCCAGGAGCGTGTGAAAGGTCTTGGAAAATGGACCCGTGCCCAGAAGAACACTCTTATTGCTTTCATCGTTGCTGTTACGTTGTGGGTACTTCCTGGCGTTCTCAGCGCTATTCAGAATATTGCTCCCGATGCTTTGGATGCTGATGTTGTAAAGACTTATAACAAGTACTTCCCAGAGGCTATCGCTGCTATGATTGGTGGTCTGCTTCTGTTCTTGATGCCTGTTGACAAGTCTGGCAAGATGACCCTTGATTGGAAGGAAGGCGTCAAAGGTGTTGAATGGGGCACATTGCTTCTCTTCGGTGGCGGTCTGGCTATCGGTGGAATGGTCTTCTCAACGGGTCTGTCTCAATGGATTGGTGAGTCGCTGACAAGTATGATGGGTGGTAATCCTTCGGAGATTGTCTTCCTGACGCTGTTCGCAGTAACTTCTCTGTTCCTCTCAGAACTCACGTCCAATACTGCTGTGGCCAACCTGATGGGTCCGATTGCTATTGCTACGGCTCTGTCGCTTGGCTTCAGTCCTATTCCTGTTTGCGTTGTCATGGCACTCTGTACATCGCTTGCATTCATGCTGCCTGTATCGACTCCGCCGAACGCCATCGTCTATGCTTCAGGCTATATCCCCATCACGAAGATGATCAAGGCTGGTATTATCCTCGATATCATTGGAGTGTTCCTGATTACGATACCTCTTGTATACCTGCTTGTCAAGGCCTTTATGGGAGTTTAGCCAAGGTAACAAAGTAACAAGGTAACAAAGTAACAAGGTAACTTCGCCCTTCGGGCGGTTCAGAGTTGTTCTGATTAGATCAGAATGGTTTTGAATGGCCTTTTCAAAGTAACAAAGTAACAAGGTAACAAAGTAACTTTGCCTTTCGGGCTGTTCAGAATGGTTATGATTGGTTCTGAATTGTTATGAATGGCCTTTTCAAAGTAACAAAGTAACAAGGTAACAAAGTAACTTTGCCTTTCGGGCGGTTCAGAGTTGTTCAGAATGGGTATGAATAGTTCAGAATGGTTTTGAATAGCCTTTCGAAGTAGACAAAGAACTGTATATATAAAAAAGGTCTCATCCCTTTGTGGGATGAGATTTTTTTTGTACCTTCGCACTCGCAATTGGTTCGTTACCTCTCTCTGAGGGCGATTAAAAGGGAATCAGGTGAGAATCCTGAACAGTCCCGCTGCTGTAAGCAGTCCTTATCTAAGAGCCGAACACAATGCCACTGAGGCGGAAGAAAGTTTCAAGTTTCGAGTTTCAAGTTTCAAGATTCAGGTTACGAGTTTCAAGTTTCAGGTTTCAAGTTTCTACTTACTATGTTACTTTGTTACCTTGTTACTTTGTTACTTTGCATTTTGTTACTTTGGAAAATTCCGTCTTGGGAAGGCGTTCTACTCGGGCTGCAAGTCAGAAGACCTGCCGTTGTCGCGCTACTGCGCGTTCCTATACCCTCGAGTGAAGGGAAGGGGAAAAACAGTTCTTTGTGAATGTATCGTAAGTTGATTACTGAAAAGTGGGGTGCCGAGCACTTGCGCTCCGTTTTCTGTGTAGTTCTGTCATGTTCTGCCTGTTTCCTATGGGCACAGACCGACAGCACGTTGCAATCAGTTCAGGAATTGCAGCGAGTGGAAGTCGTGGCCGAACGTCAGACGAGCCCCATTCGAGCCAGTGTTCCAGTTCAGCAGATTGATCGCAACCGCATGCTTTGTCTTGGACTTCACACCATGACTGACGCACTTCGTCATATGGCGGGAATTACCATTCGTGACTATGGTGGGGCAGGGGGCATGAAGACCGTTTCGGTAAGAGGCATTGGTGCGCGTCATACAGCAGTCGTCTACGATGGTATCGCGCTCTCTGATTGTCAGACTGGCGAGATTGACCTCTCACGCTATTCCCTTGATCAACTTTCTTCGCTTCGCCTTGTCATAGGCGACGATGACAATATCTTTCAACCTGCTCGTAATCAGGCGGCTGCAGCCACTCTTCATCTTGAAACTGAGACACTAAGCGAAACCTCCATTTGGCAGCCTTCCCATGCTGAGGCTTTGTTGAATGTGGGTTCTTTCGGACTTGTCAATCCTTCTTTCCGTTTTTTCCAGAATCTTTTGAATGCATCGGAATCATCTTCAGATGGGGTAGGGGAAACGGTTCCCTCGCTTCGTCTTACTGCCATTGGTGATTTCTTTCATGCCGATAACGACTATCCGTTCACCCTTCACAATCTCACCCTTACCACGCGTGAGCATCGTACGAATAGCCGTATGAATGTGGGTCATGGTGAGTTGGGGCTCACTTGGCAACCAAACATTCATCACGTTCTTTCGGCAAAGGCTTACTATTATAATAACCATCGCCGTTTGCCAGGAATCGTTCATCTATACACAAGCGAGAACCATGAACGACTTGCCGAGCAGACAGCTTTTGGTCAACTTCGCCTGCGTTCACAGTTTTCCAGTCAATGGTCTCTCTTGGTGAATGCAAAGTACAATTGGAGTCACACCAACTATGAGAATCGTACACCGGGGAGCGGATTGGGTGACGCCCGTTATTGGCAACGCGAAGCCTATGCTTCTGGGTCTTTGCTCTATGAGCCAACAAACTGGCTTTCGCTCGACTATGCGGTTGATATCCAGCACAATTCGCTGAATAGCACGATTTCTACCTATGCCAGTCATCCGCATCGCCTGCTTCTCTTGCAATCTCTTGCAGCCAAAGCGCAATGGGAACGCCTGACCCTTGTGGCGCGTGTACTTTATCACTATTCTCACGATTCCAGCCAGGAAGAACCTTCGTCTGGTTCCTTAAGTTTATCAAACTCTTCGAGTTTGTCTAGTTTGTCTAGTTCCTCGAGTACATCAAGTTCTTCCAATTCCTCCAGTCATTCCAGTTTCTCGCCTTCTCTAAGCCTGTCCTATCGATTGCTGCCCCACGAGCAACTATATCTCCGGCTGATGGCAAAGCGCATCTTCCGCTTGCCTACCTTTAACGAACTCTATTTCTATCATATTGGTTCGGCGTCTCTTCGCCCTGAGATTGCCTCGCAATTGAACCTTGGACTAACTTGGGAGTCTCGACCTTCTCAGCCACTTGCTACTCAGTTCACGCTTGATGCCTATGCCAATCGAGTGACTGATAAGATAGTGGCGATTCCCTTCAATATGTTCGTTTGGCGCATCATGAACCTCAGTTCGGCAACCATTCTCGGTCTTGATCTCACTGCCAATGCCGCCTATCACTTCAATTCTCGCCACACGCTTGCCCTCAGTGGAAATTATAGTCTGCAGCGTGCGATGAATACCACCAATCGAAGTTCATCATCCTATCATAATCAACTTCCCTATACGCCCATACATTCCTATTGTGCCACACTCTCGTGGGAAAATCCATGGGTCAACGTCTCTGCTTCGCTCAGTGGTCAGACGGCGCGTTGGACCACAGTTGAGCATAGTGCTGGTACTCGCATTGATCCTTTTGCGACTACCGACATTTCCCTCTGGCGTACCTTCCCTCGCTTCAGGCTTTTCTCTCATAGGTATCAGGCTCATCACAAGTCTTATCCTCATTCGGCTTCTCGTGAATCGCAGCCTCTCACGCTTCGTTTCACGCTTCAGAACGTCTTCGACTGTCAATACGACCTTGTGGCTCACTATCCCATGCCCGGTCGTTCGTGGCGACTGCAACTTGTCATTCCCCTCTAGTATATCTCGTTTTTCTAGTATATCTAGTTCTTCTAGAAAATCTAGTCCATCTAGCAAACAATCAAAACAATAATAACAACAAAAACAAACAAAGCAAAAAATGAAAAAGTATTTTAAACTCCTTGCCTGTCTTTTTGCAGGTGCCATTGTCCTCACATCGTGTGACGACGATGATGATTTCGTAATCGAGTATCAGGATGTGGCTGTAGCCGATGGTGTTTTCATCCTTAACGAAGGCAGTTATTTCAGTCAGGTCAATGGTTCGCTCGACTATCTTGACTATGCAGCAGGTTCGGTTTCGCGCAATGTGTTCCAAAGTGCGAACGGTCGTGCATTAGGTGGCACACCCAACAACGCCATCCTTTGTGGTTCGAAACTCTATATCGCCACACAGGAAGAGAATCGCGTGGAGGTTGTTGATGCGAAGACGCTGAAGGCCCTTACGCCCGTGTCAGTGACTTCTCCACGTGAACTCTGTACGGATGGTGAGTCTGTCTATGTGTCGTCTTATACGGGTGAAGTGTCGAAGATTGACACGCTCTCGCTGAAGGTCACGCTGAAATCTGATGTTGTCGGTACCAACCTCGAGGGTATTGCCTATCGCAATGGTTCAGTCTATGTCTGTAACGCCTGGAACAGCGACTACACCTACAATACGAACCTCGTGAAACTCGATGCTCAGACTTTGAAGAAGCAGAAGGATGTCATTGTTGCTGCCAACCCCAATCAACTCATTGCTTCGGGTGATGAACTCTACGTAGCCTCTTGGGGTAACTATGGTGATGTGCAAGCAACGATTCAGCAGGTCAATGAGAGAGATGAGGTCAGCATTCTCACTCATGCCACTCACATGGCTTTGGGCAATGGTTGCCTTTATCTCATTGGTTCCTCCTACGATTCCAACTGGAACGAAGTGAACTCCTATACCGTTTTCAATCTTTCTACGGGCAAGGAGACCACTTTCACAGAAGGTTCCGACATCATCTCGCCAGTCGCCATTGGTGTTGATCCACTCTCGGGAGAAGTGTTCATCAGTTCTCGTTCCAAGGATCCTGATACGGGTGGCGCCAGTTATACCACTGATGGCTATATCGTCCGCTACAGCAACAATGGTTCCGTCCTCGCCCGCTACAATTGTGGCGTCAGCCCCGGCACTCTCGTCTTTGTTTCCCACAACGAGAAAAAAATCGTAGTGAAATAAGTAATCCCCATTCCCCTCCTTCTGGTGACGGTTTCGCCCCTCGCTATCGCTCCACCCCTTGCGTTTGAGCGTTCCCCGTTAATCGGAGAAGCGGCCTAAGCCAAAGGGGATTCTGAAAACTAATAGATTTTTAAAGACAACTTTGACAACATTTGACAACTTCGGCGCTCTATATTGCGCCTCTTTGCGGTTGAAAGTCGCACCCATGCATTCCCCTCCTTCGGGAAGGAAGGGTTAGCCGAAGGCGGGGGCGAAGCGCGAGTAAGGAGCGATGAGGGGAGCCTGCGACGGTGGAGGTAGCGGTGTAATCAAAAAAAGCGGGCTGAAAGCCCAACGAGCACATAGCCCAGGGCAACGCCCTGGGTTTTAAGTTGTATACATCCTGTGTCGCCCTATAGGGGCAAAAGCTCATAGCCCAGACAACCTCATGAGACAAGAAATCGCAGAATTACAACCAGAAAAAAACGGGCTATAAGTCTTACAAGAACATAGCCCATGGGCATCGCTTTGAATTAGAGTACACTTTACATCCAGCAGAAACGGGCTGAAAGCCCAGCAAGCACATAGCCCAGGGCAACGCCCTGGGTTTTAAGTTGTATACATCCTGTGTCGCCCTATAGGGGCAAAAGCTCATAGCCCAGACAACCTCATGAGATAAGAAATCGCAGAATTACAACCAGAAAAATGGGCTATAAGTCTTACAAGAACATAACCCATGGGCATTGCTTTGAATTAGAGTACACTTTACATCCTGCAGAAGCGGGCTGTAGGTCTGGGCAAGGCGAAGATTGATAATCTTTGACGCCGCCTAAGTGGTGCAGTTCTCGGCTCCTGCAAGACTGGTGAAGCCCAAGTCGAAGCAGAAGACGCTAAGAACAAAGGGGGTAACAAGCTCATAGCCCAGGGCAACGCCCTGGGTTTTAAGTTGTATACATCCTGTGTCGCCCTATAGGGGCAAAAGCTCATAACCCAGACAACCTCATGAGACAAGAAATCGTTGAATTACAACCAGAAAAACGGGCTATAAGTCCTACAAGCACATAGCCCAGGGCATCGCCTAAGCCTTTCGGCAGTTCAGAATGGTTCAGAATGGTTCAGAGTAGTTCTGAGTGGTTATGAATAGATTTTATCCTTTTACTTTTTACCTTTTTACTTTTTACCTTTTTACTTTTTACCTTTTTACTTTTGCAAATGGTAGGCCTTAAACGAAAAAACTGCAACACAAACCATTACTGGTTCATGTTGCAGTCTCTCGTATGATAAAGTAACTTCAGTAAGTTTGTTACTTAGTTACTTTGTTACTTTGGTTAGTCCTCCCAAACGTTACTGCCAGTATTATTGAACTTTGCACCACCCTCGTCTTCAGTGGTTTCGTTGTCAATAAATCCACTTTCAGTATTGCCGTCAATGGTTGCAGAAGTAAACTGCATGATAGTGTTAGCATGGCAGTTCTTCACATAGATAACTGGAATAGCATATATTTTCTTGTTCATGACTTTATTTTTTATTTGAATCCTCGAAACGGAGATGAATCCGTTCCTTTAGAATATTATTACTTTACGATTACCTTTTTGCCATTGACTATATAGACACCCTTTTGAGCCTTGTTTACACGCTGGCCATTGAGATTGTAGATGGCATCACCAGTGAGAGCCTTTTGCAGTTCGATTGTCTCGAGGCCAGTAGTTTCCTGACCATCGATGACAAAGTTAAGCTTAGCTGTTGTACCACTTACATTCTTAAAGTAAGCACGGAATGCTCTGAGAGCATTTCCACCCGCAGCAGCCTTTAGACCGTTAGAAGCTATGACGTAGTCACCAGAAACAATAGGTGAATTTTCTCCCTTTTCATAAGCAATATAGGTTCCTGTGAAGGTGAAAGCACTATTTGTTCCGTCTACAGCGACAGGCGAGGTAGCAGGAGCAACAGTCTTGTTGCTGAAAGAAAGTTCAGTCGGAACAGTCGTATACTTCACCATATAAGGAACATTAGGACTGAGGGCGTCAGTTACTTCAGTAAAGTTAGCAGTATAGCTCAGGTTGTCTTCTGTGGTCGTTCCAGCAAATGCAATGACTTTATCAGCTCCAAGCTCGTCCTTCGTTGTTGCAAATGGCAAAACGAGAGAATTCCAACCAGCAGAGAATGTGCGAGCATACGTAACAGTCGTGTAAGCACCAGAGGAAAGCACTTCGGTTTCAGTTTCATCGAGAGCCATCGTTTGTGCAGGAACCTTGTAGAGTTCCATATAACCAATACCCATCCAGTTATAAGAGTTACCAGTGATAGCCTTCAAACCAATCTTGACTTCCTGTTCGGTATCGTTTACGAATGAAAGAGAAGCCTCAGTCAAACGGGTTGTTGTTACAGACGAACCTTGTGTGTCATTAGCGTAGAAGTAAACGCCAACAGTGTTAGTTCCTGCATACTGGTCCTGAGCAAATGCATAACATGAGATATCATATGTTCCCACAGGAAGAGTAACCTTTTGGTAGAGTGTGAAAAGATTATTTGCCTTGGCAGAAGCACTCCAGTACTCAAAGAAATTAGTCTTTGTTCCATCTTCACTTGTAGCGGCATCATTAACCATAGTCTGACTGTTACCGTCCGTTTGTTCTGTATACCATCCAGGAACATTCTCACGAGAAGTCCATGCAGGGAATGAGGAAACGTCGGGGTTCGTAAGCATAAATGTCAAGTTAAACTTGGCGTCTTCTGTGGGATTAGCAGCACCAGCATATGTGGCGCCAGCTGCTCTCAATGTTGTATAAACAGTATTGACATCATCAACAGTTGTTTTCGTCTCTATATCAGTCTTAGCAGTGTTGAGCGCAGCACCTAATGTATTATGTGCTCCGGTAGTCAGTTCCTCGTACTTAGCAACATCGTAGAGAGCCTGAACTTCGGAGTCCAAGGTTTTATATGCAGCATAAGGAGCCTGCAATGACTTAGCCTTAGTTGTGGCTGTCTCAATATTAGAGATAGCAGTCTGATAATCGGAAACGGTAGTATACTCTTTATTATTCTCAGATACGACATTAGCTAATTCTTCTATTGCAGCTTGTGGAATGTTCGAAACAGATGCAGCTTCCACAGCAGCCGCCAATGCTTCTTCGTATTGAGTAAGATCGATGGCTTCTCCATAATATTTCAGGGTGAAGTTGCGGAAGATGGTCCACTTATCGGTTTCAGTATCTTGGTTGTTAATACCGATTTCGACGTCAGTTTTTTCTTCAACGGCAAACTTCAAGGCTACCTTACCGTTGCCGTTATCAAAGTAAGTCTGGGCAGCAGCCATACTGTTTACCTCAGAGCTTTCAACACCGGGGATGAGAACCTTGTCGGTAGCACCTGCATAGAAATAGGTGCTGTGGTTACCAGCACGGTGAAAACCAGTTACGCCAAACTCCCATGTACCAGTACCTAGAGCAAGAGTCTGATAGAACTTAAAGTTCTGCTGATAGAACTCGCACTCTCCGTAGTCGCAGAAGGCCCAGCTGTAAGAAGTGTTAGGTGTTCCTTCTATAGTCCAATAATCAGTGTTTTCGCTTACTGAAGCGTTATCAACCATCACGTCAGTAACGTCGATGTACCCAGGATCAGCGGGAACTGTGAGCCTAGAAAGAGAGGAAACGAATGCAGCACGTAGATTTACGATAGCAGCGTCAATTTCTTCTGTTGTAATAGCAGCCTCAACCGCCGCATCAGTGGTTGATGTATCTAAGTTAGGATTAATGACCAAAGCAGCATTCTTAATGGTATTGTAGCGACTGTGGTCAAGACCATAATAGTAAAGTTCGAAGTTATCCCATATACACCAGTTAGAAGAACTTGTGCTCTTCACGCCTACCGTCAGAGTGCCATCTGTAACGTTAACGGTAATCCAGTCGGTGTAATAGTTACCAGCCGTGAACTGAGTGGAGCAAGCACCCATAGAGCTTTCGCCATTGGCCATAGCATTGAAGGCTACAGTCTCATCGTTGGCATAGACAACTGCAACAGGAGAAGTAGCATTCTCAGCGGCCTGAGCACGCATCTTATACATACCATTGGGAACGGTGAGTTTCTGACTCAGTGTGAAGGTAGCGTGATAGGACTCAGCGCAGAAATTGTCATTATTACCGCCCTTGAGGTTGTAGTTACTTGCATCCATTGTCCAAGGATAGGTATCACAAGCAGTCAATGTCTGGGTTGATTGATTATAAACAGGAGCAAGGTAGTTGCGGCTAAAGTTCTGGTCTGCTATATAGAAGGTGGCATCTACAGGAGCGGAAGAAGTGGCTGTGGTCAAAGTAGTTTCCAGATTATCCTTGCTCACGAAATACCACTGAGCGAGTACACTATTGGCATTAGCGGCTGTATTTGCAACAATATTGTCGTTTGCGTTGGCAGTTACGAATTCAGAACCGTCAGCAGTGGAAATACTATACTTGCCATCACTTATAGCTGTAATGTGGAGGTTCGTTGAATTGCCATCAACATAAGTACCATTAAAATAACATTTGTTTGTACCGGTTTTCTCCTGGAAATGTGAATTTAGAGTATAAACACCATCTCCAAGAGCAACAGTGAATGGTGTGCCATGATCTACAAGTGATGCCTGTGTGCCCCATGAGTTGGCACCACTGAGGAACTTACCTGTGGCAGCATTCACAATATAGAAATCGCCAGCAGCAACCTCGCTGTAGTTAGCAGGTGCGGCAGCAGCTGTTACATCAGTTACGGTGACTGAGCAGGTAGCTGTCAAACCACCAGATGTTGTTGCCGTGATAGTAGCTGTACCAGGACCAGCAGCGGTAACTACACCATCGGCAACCGTAGCCACCGTTTCATCACTGGTGCTCCATGTGATGTCAGTACCAGAGTTGGCACCTTCGGGAGTGAACGAAGCGGTCAATGTAGCTGAGCCGCCATAGTCAAGTTCCAAAGATGATGAGCTTAAAGTAACGGCGGTAGCTGTGACGGTTTCTGTATAGGTCAAAACAAGATTGTCGATAACGACATCTGTGCGAACGCCACCTACCATATGATGTAAAATATTCAAAGTGACATCACCTGCCGTGGTAACTGCAAAACTCAAAGTTAAAGACTGCCAATTTGATTCACCTGTAAAATTGCCAGATCCTGCACTATTACCATTGACAGCAGTAAATGCATTGGTTGTAACAGAATTCAAGGTAGTTTCACCTTCAACGGCACTGACCGTAAAATACGATCCTTGTGATGAATGATCACTATCATAACTATCCAATCCTTTATAATCCATGGTCAGCACATATTGACCAACTGGCAAACTTGACATAGTTGTGGAAAGAGTAGCATCAGAAGAACTGGAACTGTTCCAACCTCTGCGGGCGAAATAATAGTAAGAACCAGCAGTTGCTGTTGGTACGCCAAAAGCGTTACCATTACAAGTTGTAGCATCGCCGATGCTGATGTTTATATAAGAGGAACCCAAAGAAGGAAGCGTCCAACCATAATACGAGCCTCCAGAGGTGAGGGCTTGTGCACTTGTCGTCGTTCCTTCTGCACTGAGTTCAAAACTTGGATTAGTGATGTACGTTGACGTCACGTCCTCCTGTGCATTTGCAATCCCACTCCCTATGAATAGGGCTAAGAAAGCCAATAGAAAACGTAAATGTTTTTTCATTTTGTTTTGTTTGATTTGTTTTTAATTATGTGAATTGTTTTTAATTATATCGGAAAATATTTGATACGTTTATTATTATTTTAAAATAGGATTATGTACGCGTGCGCGTATAAACTTTGCAAAATTAATAAAATTTTGTGAAACAGCAGGCTAAAAACCGCTATTTCTGCAATCTTTTAAGTTTCTTTAAACTAATTATGCCTGCCGAATCACAAAGAGAATAAGGCAAAAGGGAAAAAGAACATTCAAAGAAAGGATTCGTTCAATAGATAGAAAGATGTACTCCCCAAAAGTAATAAGTAACATATTACCGAGTAATAAGTAACATATTACTGAGTAATAAGTAACATATTACTTTGTAATAAGTGACATATTACTTTGCAATAAGTGACATATTACTTTGCAATAAGTGACATATTACTTCATAAAAGGCATGGTTTCTATTGATCAGAGTAGTTCTGAGCGGTTATGAGTAGTTATGAGTAGTTCTGAGTAGTTATGATTGGCCTTCTCAAAGTAACAAAGTAACAGAGTAACAAGGTAACGAAGTGCTTTGCACAGTTTCAGGCCTTTCCAAAGTAACAGGGTAACAAGGTAACAAAGTAACGAAGTGCTTCGCACAGTTTCAGGCCTTTCCAAAGTAACAGGGTAACAAGGTAACAAGGTAACAAAGTAACGAAGTGCTTCGCACGGTTTTAGGCCTTTCCAAAGTAACAGGGTAACAAGGTAACAAAGTAACGAAGTGCTTCGCACGGTTTTAGGTAGGTGTATGGTAGGTGTTTGTGAAACTCCTACCATGCCTTCATCCCTTTATTCATCGGTATTTGCGAAGGGTTATGGTAGGATGGTAGGTGTTAAACGAAAAAACTGCAACACAAACCATTGCTGGTTAATGTTGCAGTCTCTCGATATTATTGTAACTACAGTAAGTTTGTTACTTTGTTACCTTGTTACTTTGTTACTTTGAAAAGACCATTCTGAACTACTCTTAACCGTTCTGAACTTTTCAGAACTATTCAGAACATAGGGTTAAACCCCTTGGCTTAAGCCGCCTCCCCAACGGGGAAGCTCAAACTTTGTTACTTTGAAAAGACCATTCTGAACAACTCTTAACCGTTCAGAACTATTCTTAACTGCCCAAGGGCACAGTTATGCCCGTAGGGCCCTTAGTCTTCCCAGACACTTCCCGAGAAGGGCTTAGCGCGGCCGTCTTCGTCGGAGCCTTCTTCGGAATCATTAATGGGCTGAGTCCATGTGCCATCGCCATTGTTGCTAAGACCCAGGAGGGCGCTCTCAAGTTCGTAGTTTCTTACCTTGACTTCAGGTGCAAAATATTCTTTTTTCATATCTTGTAATGCTTTTTACTAATTAATTACTTTACCAGCACCTTCTTGCCATTGACAATGTTGA